>NZ_JAZVJO010000411.1:0-10460 GCF_059453735.1 Peribacillus sp.
CTTGAAACACAACCAGAATTTGTAGCATTGCAGTTAGACTGTATTATGACTGATATTTTCCCAGATAGCGTGAAAATAGGAATGGTATCCTCACCAGACATTATTAGGGTAATCGCTGAAAAACTGAAGGATCATAAACCAAATCATATTGTTCTAGATCCGGTGAGGATTTCTACAAGCGGCAGTCGGTTATTGAATGAAGAGGCGATGGAAAGTCTCCTAACTAAACTGATGCCGCTTGCCACACTTATTACCCCGAATATTCCTGAAGCAGAAGCAATTTCGGGGATGAAAATTAATACAAAGGAAGATATGCAAACCGCCGCTGTTAAAATCGCACAAAGCTATTCAGGAAATATTTTAATAAAAGGAGGGCATCTTGCTGAGACAGCAGATGACTTACTCTACATTGATGGGGAATTTACTTGGTTTTCAGGTGAAAGAATTGATAATCCCAATACGCATGGAACAGGATGTACGCTGTCTTCAAGTATAGCGTGTCATTTAGCAGCTGGTGCAGATATGAAGACAAGTATCCAACTGTCAAAAAACTATCTTACAGGTGCACTGAAACAACACTTAAATCTTGGAAAGGGAAGCGGGCCACTTAATCATATGTATAAACTATAAGTGAATATATGATAGAAAGGGTAGCAGTCATTGAGTTCATTAATACCCTTTTTTGCTTTAAAATTTAAGTGCTTTAGCTACTGCCATGTTACCCTGTCCTGCAATGTATGCACTTTTAGGAATCAAGGCATCAATATAGACCATAGCATAGTAGGATTTATTTTGATTTAGTTCTTCGTATAATTCACCGAATGCATCTCTATTAAAATAAACATACCAATGACTGCCCCCATCCAAAGGATTTACTTTTATAGAGAAATACTTTGATTCGTTGGTAAAACCATAATTATAATAGCTGCTCAATTGTCCATAACCTGCAATTAAAAAATGCTTGTCTAGGTTGTTTGCCATAGCAACTTCCATTTCTTTAGATTCTAATGTTAAACCCTCGGCTTTTTTATAATCCTGCGCTATTTCCTCGTAATTTTCAAAATCAGGCTGATTTTTGTCTATTCTAATTATATGACCTTCCTGTACCTCTTCGCTGTTCGTACATCCTCCTAAAATTAATCCGAAACTTAAAATCACCCCGCTAATATTCCACCTCATAATAAAGTCTCCTTTTATTCCTCCTATGTAACAAAATCATAGTAGGTTGATTGGTATTTGTCGCCGCTTGGAAAAATAATATAGCTATGTTTATTTTTTTATTTTCACGTTCTTCCATCCGAAATCCTATATAGCGGTTTTTATACTATTAAAAAAAACAATCCCTCATTCACATGGAATGAGGGATTCATAGAAGGAAAGAAAAAAACTAGAGTGGTCATCGACCGTCCATTGCAGTAGTTGGTTATTGGTGACAGATAAATGTATAATGGGTCATTGGATAATTGGTTGAGTCCTTTGCCATTTCATTTTATATTGTACCAAAGTACACAAGGATTCCTTCTATGCCTTGAAGGGGAGTCTCACCCCTTCAAGGGTTAAAAATACTTCTCGCTGTCAAATTCTAATTCAATCGTATAGTTGATGGCATTGATTAAATTAGAGAGCTTGTTAGCGCGACGCTCAAGCTCCATGGCTTTGACTCGATATGTTTCAGGATCAAAGGTAGCGGTTCGTACAATTGAAACGGTCTCGCTGAAGGAATGAACGTACTCTTCCTTTGGAGCGGCCCCATATTCTTTGCATTTCCGGGCCTGAGCGCGAAGCTGGGTTGCAAGCTCAATGGCTTCAACAATGGGGATAGAGTCAGTATCAAACAGTATGTTGTTTTCAATATTGGCTTGATACATCAATTTATCAAGTAAGCGGAAGTCTTTTCGGACTTCTTCTATATCTTGTTCGACATTTTGCAGAGTTCGTGCTTGTTTGGGCAATTTGCTGCCTTTTTCTATTTCAATAAAGGCTGCACGATCCATTTCATCTTCTAATTCATGGATTCTTTTTGATAGTACACTTTTTAGCTTCACAGCTTCTGCTAGAGAAAGTTTCGCCATAAGTAGTCTCCTTTCTATGTAACCTATTATTCTAGAATATACCATTTATACACTTAAAATAAAAGAAATGTGCTTCTCTGTAATCAGGAAGCATCTTTGCTTTTTTTAATCAGTAGTAACCATGGGATATAGCCAATTTTTACGTGCGATACTTGCTGCCAGGTCTTTATTTTTATCGTCAAAAGCACGTAGAATGGCTTCATGTTCATCGATTGAATCATGCCTAAGAATAATTGATTTATGAAAATAAAGCCGGCGCACATGCGATTGTAAGGTAGAGACGGTATTTAAGATATATGGGTTATCAGTTGTTTCAATAATGATTTGATGAAATTGCTCATCGAGCTTTAAAGCTAGATGAAAATTATGATTGTTGACTGCTTCAGCAAACTGAGTATTTATCATACGCAGGGTATTGATCGTTTTCTGACTGATGACTTCAGCGGCAATTTCTGTCGCTAATGCTTGTAAGGCGGCTAAGGGTGGAAGTATCTTTAGAATATCTTCCTTATTGATAGGGGTTACCTGAGTACCAACCCCTGGGAACATTTCAACAAATCCCTGAACATTGAGTAATTGTAATGCTTCTCGAATAGGGGTACGACTTACACCCAAGGCATGTGCAAGATCAGCATCATTTAACTTTTCCTGAGGCTGCAGGGTACCATCAATAATCCATTCAAGTATTTGAGAATAGGCACGATTTTTAGCAGATACACGAGCTGGTGTAGAGAAGTTAACGGGTATAGGCATATTGTCTCCCCTCTATTTAGATAATTAAGATAAATTTTACTATATTTTATATTATAGCATACTATTTTTTATGTAAAACGCAATATATTACTCTATTATATTTGGAAGATGATAGATGAATAAAGAGTTTCTAAACGATGAATTTTCATTTTTATCATGTAATATATTGCATGTATATAATTTGTATGTTATATTTCGATAATATTACCTGAATATTTCGTTAGAAAAAAGAAAGTATGAATATGTTTTGCTAGAAATGTATCAATAAAAAACAGAGACTATATAGTAGTGCAGCCTGAATTTTGACACAACTTAATATGTTTTTTGGAGGAATGTATGTTGACTAGAAAAGAATCGTTTTCGTTTACGATAGCAATTGGATTTATGTTGTTCGCTTTATTCTTTGGTGCAGGGAACTTAATATTCCCAGTCATGCTCGGACAAACGGCGGGTACGAATGTTTGGGGAGCTAATGCGGGCTTTGTTGTGACAGGAGTAGGACTCCCATTGTTAGGTGTCCTTGCATTAGGTTTTTCTGGTAAAGGTGATTTGCATGCCATGGCTAGTAGGGTTCATCCGTTATTTGGTATTATCTTTACTACTATTCTTTATTTAGCCATTGGACCGTTATTCGCAATACCTAGAACAGGAAGCGTTTCTTATGAAATTGGCGTAAAACCATTTTTAGGTGATGATGCAGGTTTTATGCCATTACTTATTTTTACACTACTATTTTTTGCGATCACTTGTTTCTTCTCATTGAATGCATCCAAAATTGTTGATGTTGTCGGCAAAATATTAACGCCGATGTTATTGATTTTTATCGGAATTTTAATTGTTACAGCGATTGTTAATCCACTTGGCGACTTTAAGGCACCAACTGAAACCTATATGGAAAATGCGTTCTTTAAAGGGTTCCAAGAAGGATACCTAACGATGGATACTCTAGCATCATTTGTTTTTGGAATTATTGTAATTAATGCAATTAAAGATAAAGGCATTACAGCTAAGAAGCAAGTTATGTATACCTGTATGAAAGCAGGGTTAATTGCTGCAGGGTTGCTCGCTATTATCTACACAGCACTGACGTATATCGGTGCATCAAGTGTAGGAGAGCTTGGTTTATTAGATAATGGGGGTACGGTTTTAGCTGGTGTTTCTACTTTTTACTTTGGACCAAATGGCAGGCTCTTATTAGGATTAATTGTGGTAGCTGCATGCTTGACCACAAGTATTGGCTTAATCACGGCTTGTTCATCATATTTCCATAAAATTTTCCCTAGTATTTCATATAAGAAAATTGCGGTTATTTTGTCTGTATTTAGTGCACTGTTCGCGAATGTAGGGTTAATGAAACTGATTGCAATTTCAGTACCGGTATTGACAGCAATCTACCCAATCGCTATTTGTTTGATCTTCTTAACCTTCTTGCATTCAGTGTTTAATGGCCGTTCAGAGGTTTATATAGGGTGTATCGGATTGACCTTTATTGTTAGTTTGTTTGATGGATTAAGTGCAGCTGGGGTGACAATCAAATTTATTGATGATCTGTTCAATACAATTCTTCCACTGTACTCCGTTGGACTGGGCTGGATTCTTCCAGCAATTATTGGTGGGATATTAGGGTACTTAGTAACGATGGTGACATCCAAAACTAAAAATCAAGAAGTTGTGTAAACATTAGATAACTGGGAGGGCTAGGAATAGCTCTTCTTTTTTGTGTAAACTAATAAAAGAACAAAAAATTAGGATGGACGTGATTTGTTGGAGATCTTTACCGAACGTGTAATTCAGGTCATCAAAAAAATCCCTCCAGGTAAAGTGATGACGTATGGACAAATAGCAAGGTGTGCGGGCAATTCTAGAGCAGCAAGACAAGTGGTTAGGATTCTGCATTCAATGAGCGGAACATATAATCTTCCTTGGCATAGAGTCATTAACGTCAAAGGGGAGTTAGGAATAAAGAGTGCAGAATTACTTGCTGTTCAAGTATTTGCGTTAGAAGGTGAGGGAATCGAGGTAACAGGAGGAAAGCTGGTAAATCTTAAACAGTATCAATATATCCCTTTATAAGATTCTCCATATCAAAACTAGTGTTTTTTAACTTGGAAGCAAAACAAAAAGAACCTGAATGGATTCAGGTTCTTTTCCGTAGTGTTACAAAATCCACATGCCAACAAGACCGCAGACAATTCCTAGAACGACAACAGATGTCACAACAAAGGCAAGAACACGTTTGGGGAATGATTTACCCACAATTAGTATGGATGGAAGGCTGATTGCAGGCAGAGTTAATAATAAGGCTGCTGCAGGTCCGCCGCCAAGTCCGAAGACCATCATGGTTTGGATAATAGGGATTTCTGCTGCAGTCGGGATGACGAACAACATGCCGGTAATAGCAAAAATAATAATGGCGATTATACCAGTTGCTGCTGCTCCGCCCATTTCTGGGAATAACCAAACCCGGGCTGCACCAAGCAGTAACACGGATAATACGTAAGCTGGAACAACATAGAGAAACATCATTCCAAGGCTTTTCATCCACCTAGTTATAAATGATCCCTCAGGTTTTGTTTCTTGGCTTGCAATTACGGCATCGATATCTACAGGCTGAACATCTTTAGCGAAACGATTCGCTAAATAGCTGACACCAAATACGAGAACTAAACCGAATACAACGCGCAGCACGGTGAATTTCCAAGACAGTACGAAGGTCATGAAAATCAACGTTGCAGGATTAAGAACGGGATTACCAAGCCAGAAAGCCAAGGCTGCTCCGACGGAAGCGTTGCTTTTACGAAGCCCTACTGCTATAGGCGCTGCACAGCATGTGCACATCATTCCGGGAAGAGAAGCAAGTCCAGCAATGGCTGTACTGCCAAAAGATGTTTTTCCAAGGACTTTCAAAAGCCATTGTGCAGGTAAAAGAACTTGAATTAATGAACCAAGAAGAATTCCCAGTACGGCTGCTTTCCAAACAGATTGGAAGTACGTAACACCGTAGCTCCAAGCACTTTCCCAAGAAAATGGGGTATTTGATAAATCGCCAAGAATGGAATCTCCAATCGAATGAGTGTCAATGGCTAAGATTGATTTATGATAGTACGGCCACCATTTGACATAGATTAATCCAACTACAGCAATTAGTAAGAAAATGAAAATAAACCAACCAGTTTTGTTACTTCTTGTTGGCTGTTGTGAAACTGAGTTATTTACTTGCACGATGGAACCTCCAGTGAAAATTATATAATTAGATTGCGGTAAAAGTATATCATATAAGTTATTGGTTTGAAGATTCTTTGCTTAGTAAATTTGATAAATGTATGTGATATATAAAAGATAAGCCTATTTGACTAATAAATCCCTTCAAGATATTCAAAATCTTTTTGATTATTTTGAATATAAAAATGTTGATATTTTTAGGCGGGAAATAAGGTTTATTTATATTTGTGATCTATAATAGGAGTATATTCAGACCTAGAAAAAGAAAGGTTGTTGTCAAATGACACACTCAAATAAAGTTAAATTAACCTCTTTATCTTCTAAAGGCGGCTGTGGATGTAAAATTGGTCCTGCTGATTTAGCAGAAGTAATGCGTTCGCTGCCCAAGCAAGCGGCAAATCCTAATCTTTTAGTTGGACTTGAAACGAGTGATGATGCCGGTGTATACCAGTTAACTGATGAGTTAGCCTTAGTTCAGACACTTGATTTCTTTACACCCATTGTGGATGATCCGTATGATTTTGGACAAGTAGCAGCAGCGAATGCATTAAGTGATATATATGCCATGGGCGGGAAGCCGCTGACTGCTTTAAATATTGTGGCTTTTCCCATTTCAGTTTTGGATAAGGAAGTCCTAGCGGATATTCTCCGTGGAGCAGGCGATAAATTGAAAGAAGCGGGCGCAACACTTGTGGGCGGTCATTCAATTGATGACAAAGAACCAAAATTCGGATTAGCCGTAACCGGTTTAGTTCATCCTGATAAGGTTCGAGCGAATTCAGGGGCCGTACCGGGTGATCGTTTAATTTTGACTAAACCGATTGGTGTGGGGATTTCAACAACCGCGATTAAAAATAACTTCTTAAGTGAAGAGGAAATTACACGGGTTACGAAAGTAATGACTACGTTAAATAAAACAGCGGCAGAAACAATGGAACCATTTGATGTACATGCATGTACAGATGTTACTGGTTTTGGGTTATTAGGACATGCTTCTGAAATGGCCAAGGGAAGTAACGCCGGCATCCGGATTTATCAAAAGCAAGTACCGCTTTTAAGTCGTGTAAGAGAGCTAGCTGAAAAAGGTGCAATCCCAGGTGGAACAAAAAATAATTATGCTCATTTAGAAGGTTCGGTTACTTTCCCAGAGACAATGGATCAAATTGATCAATATATTCTCTGTGATGCCGTTACGTCAGGTGGGCTCTTAATTTCAGTTTCTGGAGACCAAGCGGAAGAATTGCTTGAATCTATGATTAAAGCTGGAGTTGAGGCAAGCATAATTGGCGAGGTGACAAGTATTCAACCGGGACATATTATTGTTGAGTAATTTTTTAGATACAGAAAGGCGGAAGCATCATTGTTTCAAGATATGAACATAGATGAATTGTTGGCTTTAAGGGAAAAGAAAGATATTGTATTAATTGATGTACGGTCTCCATCTGAATACAGAGAGGCAACCATCCCAGGCAGTCATAATATTCCGCTGTTTGATGACGCCGAACGAGCTGAGGTTGGGACAATTTATAAACAGATAAGCAACCAGGCGGCGAAAAAAAGAGGTTTAGAAATTGTCTCAGCGAAGCTGCCAAACTTCATTGAAGAATTTCAGGGAATTGAGGGCCAAAAGGTTGTCTTTTGCTGGAGAGGCGGAATGCGAAGTAAAACGACTGCTACCCTTCTAAGTTTAATGGACGTACATGTCTGTCGTCTTCAAGGCGGAGTTAGGGCTTACCGGAAGTGGATTGTGGATCAGCTGGAAAAGATAGAAGTTAAAGCTGACCCAATTGTTTTGAACGGCTATACCGGAGCAGGCAAAACAGTCATCTTGCATAAGCTCCAAGGAATGGGTCATCCAGTCTTGGATTTAGAAGGAATTGCTAACCATCGAGGCTCAATCTTTGGTCAGATTGGTCTTGAACCAAATAACCAGAAAAGTTTTGATGCCCTGCTGGTGGAGAAACTGATCGAGCTGAAAAATGCACCTTATATCTTGTTTGAAGCAGAAAGCAAACGAATAGGGAAAGCATCCATGCCTCAATTTCTCGTTGATAAAAAGGAGCAAGGCTTCCAGGTGTTTGTCGACATGCCAATAGATGAGCGGGTACGCCATATTATTGAAGACTATCAGCCTGAAAACCACCATGAAGAATGTCTGGAGGCTTTTCGGAAAATTAAAAATAGACTCCATACGCCGATAGCTGCTCAAATTGATGCAGATTTGTCTTCAGGTGAGTATGCTTCAGGTGTCCGTCTGCTTTTAGAGCATTATTATGATCCAAGGTATAAACATACTGCTGAACAATTTGCCCAAAACCGCAGAATAACCATTCAGCCTAAAAATGCAGATCAAGCAGTGGAACAGATTATTAATATCCTGCGCACTAAGTTTAAAACGACTGTTTCTTAATGCTTTAAAATGGTTTTTATTTACAGATGACGATTGATGTTGTAAGGTTAAAGTAGACGAATAAGAAAGGGACGGTACTAGAATATGAAGTTATAATCTTGTTTTTTAGGAATTTACTCATGGTTAAAAAAATGAGGAACCTGGAGAATGGGATTAGTCTGTCCTTTTACTTATTACAGTAGCAATCGTACATCAGTATGTATGGTTTCTTTACCTTGTATAAGTCGGCCATTCGTGGCTTATTTGAACCTCTCCAGGTTTACTGGGGAGGTTCTTTGTCTAGAAAACCTCCTCATAAAACAACAAAGGAATATGGGGTGTTAGTATGGTATTAATTAAAGTACATCAACTTAAAAAGAGTATAGGAACAAGGGTGCTTTTAAATGAGCTTTCATTTGACATATATGAGGGAGATAAAATTGGTCTGGTTGGCTGGAATGGCGCTGGGAAAACAACATTAGTTAAAATCTTGATGGGACTCGTCGAACCTGACACGGGAACAATAAAAAAAATTCCATCATCACTATCAATCGGTTATCTGCCGCAATCAACAGAACAGTTAACATTTGAAGGGGAATTGAATGAATCTGGTGAGACACTTTTAAAATCAGCTAGTCAGCTTGGTTTAACGAAGCCGCATTGGATAGACAGCGAAACAAAGTATTTAAGCGGTGGAGAAAAGCTCAAACTATCACTTGCAAAAATCTGGACTAATCATTCACAATGCCTGCTGCTCGATGAACCAACGAATCATCTTGATAGCAAAGGAATCAATTGGCTGATTACTGAAGTAAAATCATACGGTGGTGCGGTTATGATTATCTCACATGACCGTTATTTCTTGGATCAAACAGTTACGAAGATATTTGAATTGGAAAAAGGAAAGTTGAACATTTATAACGGTAACTATTCGACCTATCATAAGGAAAAACAAGATCAAATGATGCGGCAGCAACACGAGTTTGATAAACAGCAAAGAAAAATTGCCGATATTCAACAGCAAGTGAAAACATTAAGGCAATGGTCTGATAAAGCGCACCGGGAAGCTGGAAAAGGCGGTTCCAATGCAGAAAATCGTCAAGCGGGGTTAAGAGAACATGAACGGGTAAAGGCTAAGAAAAAGGATAGTCAAATAAAGTCGAAAATAAAGAGACTTGATCTGGAATTATCACAGCATACGGTTGAAAAGCCGGATGAAGAGATGAAAGTATCGTTCCATTTTGAGTCCACCAATAAACATGGCAAGCGGATCGTAGAAGCTAAGGATTTAATGAAACAATATGGTAAACGAGTGATCTTTGATAAAAGCCATTTTTACGTAATGAATGGAGAAAAAGTCGGTCTTATGGGGTTGAATGGTGCGGGGAAAACAACCCTAATTAAACTATTACTTGGGGAAGAGAACCCGACCAAAGGCACCCTGTGGAAAAGTGAATCCATGAAGGCGGCCTACCTAAGTCAAGATGTGAACGATCTTCCTTTAGAGAAAACAGCATTAGACTATTTACAGAATGATCGAGAGAAACAATTAAAAGCGAGGACACTATTCGCCAATATGAATATGAAAGAAGATAAACTGATTAAGCCTATAGCTGAATTAAGTCTTGGCGAGAGAACGAGAGTAAAGCTGGTTCAGATGATTCTTCAGGAATATGATTTGTTGATACTAGATGAACCGACTAACCATCTTGATTTACCAAGTCGAGAACAGTTGGAAGAAACATTAGAAAGTTTTACGGGCACATTGATTATTGTTTCTCATGATCGGTATTTAATTAATAAGCTGTGCAATCGGCTGCTTGTCATTGAAAACCAAAGAATACAGCGGATTGACATGGGAATGAATGAATATGAAGGCAGCAAAAAGCCTGTTAATCAGGATGAGAAAGAACGGTTGGAAGATCTGTCGCTGATTGAAACCAAAATAACAGAACTGCTCGGGAAAATTAGTTTCGTAAAACCAGGATCGGAAGAGTATCTTCGCTATGACCATGAACTAATAG
>NZ_JAZVJO010000412.1:0-3097 GCF_059453735.1 Peribacillus sp.
TCATTTTCTACCTCCGTAGTACAGATTATTTACTTCATTAAGGTCATCTGCAAACAGGCAATCACTCTTTCCATCTCCTCTTCTGTCATATTGGTACCTGATGGAAGACAAATTCCTTGGTTGAATAATTGTTCAGATACACACAAATCATCCTTGTGGGCAAAAAAATCAACACCTTTAAACAGTGGCTGTAAATGCAATGGCTTCCACATCGGTCTAGCTTCGATATTTTCATTTGCGTACGCCTGCAAGCAATGGGTAACTGCATCTCTATGTTCCAGTGTGAAGACTGTCAACCAACGATTCGAGACAGTATGTTCGAGTTCAGGCAAAAAGTTTAGACCTTCGATTTCCGATAAAGCAGACCGATACCTTTCATAGATTAATCTCTTTCTATCAATTCTTTCCTGTAAAACCTCAAACTGCGCCCTCCCTATTCCTGCCAATATATTACTTAGCCGATAATTATATCCGACTTCCTTATGCTGATAATAGGGAGCAATTTCCTTTGCCTGCGTGGCTAAAAATTTTGCCCGCTCAAGAGCTTCGGTATTATTAGATAAAAGCATACCCCCACCTGAAGTGGTGATAATTTTGTTTCCGTTAAAGGAAAATACGCCGAACTCACCAAAACTTCCGCATGATTGGCCATGATAAGAGGAACCAAGAGCCTCCGCTGCATCTTCCAAAATAGGAACCCCGTATTTAGCAGAAATGTCACAAATCTCATTCATCTTTGCACTTTGCCCATATAAATCCACAACAATAACAGCTTTAGGAAGTTTATGCCTTTTCGCTGCGAATTCAAGCGCTCGTTCAAGAGCCTCCGGGGACATATTCCACGTCTCCGGTTCAGAATCAATAAAAACAAGCTCAGCCCCCTGATAAATCACTGGATTGGCACTGGCAATAAAGGTAAGTGATGAACAAAAAACAATATCGCCTTTGCCCACATTCATTAAAGAAAGCGCTAAATGAATCGCCGCTGTCCCTGAATTGACAGCTACCGCTCCCTTCACCCCCGCAAATTCAGCAATTTCTTTCTCAAATGCATCTACATGTGGCCCGGCAGGAGCAATCCAATTATCATCCAGGGCTTCATTTATAAAAATCATTTCTTCACCACTTAGATGAGGGGTTGCCAGAGGTATTCTTTTTTTATTTGCCACCGTCTGCAATGGTTCCACCCCCTTCTCTGATTTCAGTAACTCGGGCGGGTACACCCACAGCTCTGCAATAATCCGGAACATCCTTAACAACCGTTGCTCCGGCTCCTATTAGGGACCATTTACCGATGTTTATTTCTGGAATAACAGTAGCTCCCGCCCCAATCAGCACACCTTCCTCAAGAGTCACTGATCCGGTTAAACATCCCTTTGGTGAAACATGGGCATAATCCCCAATACTACAGTCATGATCAATAATAGCCCCCGTATTGACAATCACATGCTTGCCTACCTTCGAATCTGTGTTGATTATGGCACCAGGCATGACAACAGATCCTACATCTATTCGAGCCCCAGGACTGATGATGGCCTCTTTAGAAATAAGTGTACAATAATGCTCATCTGGAAGATTCAGATTCTCCACAATTGCTTTTCGCGTCGCATTATTTCCAATTGCCATGACGATTTTGACATCTGGAAACTGGTTCAAAATGAAATAAATCGAATGAACCGGTCCAATATATAAATCTAAAATGCTATCTGGCAATTCATACTTATCATCAAGATAAGCAATAATCTGATGGCCATCCCTGGATTCTATTAAATCCTTAATAACCTTACTGTGCCCTCCATGGCCAATAAGTGTATATTTCATTTCAATCCCTCCTTCACTGGGCGTTCAAAATAATCTACTGTCGCCTTTCCTTGCTTCGTAATGCCTTCAGAATGGATAACCTTTTTAATGGTAAGAAATAAAATTTTCACATCCAACCAAAAGGAATGATGATTGACATACCATAGATCGTATGCAAATTTTTCTTCCCAGCTAATGTTATTACGACCATTGATTTGAGCCCAGCCTGTTATACCAGGCACCGCCAAATGGCGTTTCGCTTCTTCTACGGTGTAATAGGGCAAATACTCCATTAATAAAGGTCTTGGTCCAACAAAGCTCAGTTCACCCTTCAGCACGTTATATAACTGCGGCCACTCATCTAGACTATATTTTCTGAGCCAGCTTCCAAAGGGGATCAGCCGTTCCTCATCCGGCAGTAAATGCCCATGCTCATCACAATCATTTTTCATTGTCCTAAATTTATAAAGCAGGAATGGTTTTGCATATAAACCGGGACGCTTTTGTTTAAATAGAATGGGTGATCCCAATTTATATTTGATTACAATGGCCAAAATGAATATAAACGGCCATAAAAGAATCAGCATAGCCAGGGCCATGCTGAAGTCAAATACTCTTTTCAATTAATTTCACCTCGTTTGTAAGGGTTTTAGAGAGAATTATGTTCCAACATTCGTGAAGAATGAAGTGATGATGATTTTCCTCACTTTCTTAGCAAAACTTCACGAAGTATAATAAAAACGATAGACTATTCTCCTTCCATTAAATCTACCAACGGATGGAGCTGATTCAATTGCCGCTTGTTCCTCTTGTATAAATTTTCTTTAAGCGAGATAAATAACTCACCGGATGTGCACAATTGTTCAATGGCATCAGCCAATCCAGTCGGCCCTTTTTCAGCAATCATGCCGGTTTGCTTATTCTTGAGCTGACCACGAAAGGAAGGGATATCTGTCACCACTATTGGACACTCCAGCACTAACGCCTCTTCTACCGCAACACAATGCGCCTCTGTTCGTGAAGGCTGTACATATACGGAGGAGTTTTTCATATAAGGATAAGGATTTGCTTTTTCCCCTAACAAGTGAAAACTATCCTCAAGCCCATACTCTATCACTTTCTTTTTTAGAGATTTCATCTCCCGTCCATCTCCAATCCAATACCAGCGAAACTGCATTCCACGCTCAACAAGTATTCTGCAAGCTTCAAATGCCTCCCATATCCCTTTTTCCTCAACCAATCTGCCCACTGTCACAAACGTATGCTCTTCTGCGAGTCTATCACTCGGCAGCTCCAC
>NZ_JAZVJO010000413.1:0-4524 GCF_059453735.1 Peribacillus sp.
GAAAATGGCGAAGTAGAAAAATTAGTTCTAAAATGGTTTGGAGACGGAGAAGCAAAATAAGCAGTATAGAAGAGTGGGGAGACGTTCAAAAGCTGGCCTTTTGAACGTTTTTCCATGAGGCCTTATAATCTGTATTATCAGAAAGTAGAAGCTGAGGGAGGAAGAGAGTTTTGAATTTAGATTTTGAAAGAATCATGCCTTCGATTCCGTATATCTTAGAAGGAATTCCGATCACTTTACAGGTTGTAGGAATTGCAGCCGTGATTGGTTTTGTTTTAGGGATTTTGCTATCCTTAATGAAAATAAGTAAAGTAAAACCATTAAACTGGATCGCTGATTTTTATACATCGATCTTTCGCGGGACACCGCTAGTTTTACAATTAATGCTGATTTATTTTGGTTCACCACAGCTGTTCGGTGTGCAAATAGATGCCTTCGAGGCAGCCTTCTTATCCTTCGGGTTAAATTCTGCTGCCTACATATCTGAAGTGATCCGTGGTGGAATTAACGCCGTTGATAAAGGACAGATGGAAGCAGCACAAGCTCTCGGTGTTCCATACAAAAGCAGTATGCTGAATATCATTTTACCGCAAGCGTTTAAAAATATTTTACCTGCATTAATGAATGAACTAATTACCCTTACAAAGGAATCAGCTGTTGTGACCATCATCGGTCTCGGAGATATTATGCGTCGTTCATACATTGTCGGCGGAGAGACGTATAAATTCTTCGAACCGATCTTAATTGCCGGCTTGATTTATTATGTCATGGTTATGATCCTGACCATTATCGGCAAGGTCATTGAAGGGAGAATGAAACGTAGTGATTAAAATAGAAAACCTCCATAAAAGCTTTGGTAAGCTTGATGTATTAAAAGGAATTCATACATCCATTAAAGAGGGGGAAGTTGTCGCCATTATCGGTCCATCTGGTTCAGGTAAATCGACTTTCCTTCGTTGTTTGAACCTGCTAGAAACACCAACAAAAGGTCGGATTTGGATTAAAGATAAGGAAATCACCACAAAAGGGATAGACATTTCAAAGGTGCGTGAAAATGTAGGAATGGTGTTTCAGCATTTCAATCTGTTCCCGCATAAGACAGTCCTTGGTAACATTATCTATGCTCCGATGAAGGTCAAGGGTATCTCAAAGGCTGAAGCAGAAAAGCAAGGCCGGGAGCTTTTAGAAATGGTTGGACTTGCTGCAAAAGAAAATCAATATCCAAATAAATTATCCGGCGGTCAAAAGCAGCGTGTTGCGATTGCAAGAGCACTGGCTATGAAGCCTGAAGTTATGCTCTTTGATGAACCAACCTCAGCACTTGATCCTGAAATGGTTAAAGAAGTACTTGCCGTTATGAAATCCCTTGCGGATTTGGGAATGACAATGGCTATTGTCACACATGAAATGGGCTTTGCCCGTGAGGTTGCGGATCGAATTCTTTTCCTTGATGGAGGGAATCTGGTTGAAGATGCATCCCCAGAAGAATTCTTCTCCACACCGAAAAGTCAACGTGCCCAAGATTTCCTCGAAAAAGTATTATAAAAAGCGTAAGCCTCACCTTACAGGATATCCTGATACGGTGAGGCTTATTTTTATGTTTAATTAGTAAAAGATGATTGATAAACCAATTGCTGGTACTATTAGGATAACACTAATGAATCAGGGTGATACAGCATGACATTTAAGATTGGTTATCGGACAATTAAAACGGCAGTCGGAGTCACAGCAGCCATTTTTCTTGCCCAACTTCTCGGGTTGAATAGTTTTTCTGGTGCAGGAATTATAACGATTCTTTGTATCCAAGTGTCAAAAAAGAAATCCTTAAGAGCGTCCGTTTCACGTTTAATCGCTTGTATGATTGCCATCGTTTTTTCAGCCGTTTTATTTCAAATTTTTGGCTTTCATGCTTGGGTCATGGGGATAATGTTGCTGCTGTTTATTCCTACAACGGTTGCTTTAAAAGTTAATGAAGGAATTGTAACGAGCAGCGTCATTATCCTGCATCTATATACAGCGGGGGAAATCACCTGGAAGCTGCTTCTTAATGAGGCAGCATTGATAAGTATAGGGATAGGCGTAGCGCTTTTGGTTAACTGGTATATGCCGAGCCTCGATAATAAGTTAATTGTTTTTCAGGAAAAGATTGAAGAGAATTTTTCTAAGATCCTAAAAGAAGTCTCCCTTTATTTAAGAAATGAGGATAGTGAATGGGATGGCAGAGAAATTACGGAAACGGGGACATTATTAGCTGAGGCTAAGACCTTGGCTTTCCGTGATGTGGAAAATCATTTCTTACGTGAGGAAGATATTTATTATCATTATTTCAAGATGAGAGAAAAACAATTTTCTATTATTGAACGGATTCTTCCGTTGGTTGCGAATTTACCATTACGTGTCAAGCAGAGCGGGATGCTTGCTGAATTTATTGCTGAACTTGGGGAAAATGTTCACCCGCAAAATACAGCAATTATCTATTTGAGAAAATTAAAAGAAATGGATGCTGTTTTTAAAGAAATGAAGCTGCCAAGCACGCGGGAGGAATTCGAATCTAGAGCAGCCCTGCTGCAGCTGATGAAAGAAATAGAAGAGTACCTGCTGATTAAACGTAACTTTAAAGGACTCCCCGTTAAACAAAGCATGCATCAAAAGAGAGGGACAGGCCTAAACTAAGCAAAAACGATAAGGATGTTTACTATGAAATTATTTTTATCGATTGTATTAACTGCTATGCTTTTTCCTGTCCTTCATGATGTGCCGGCCGTGGCGCCCGGCGAGCCGTTTGTCATCGTTAACAAGGCGGTAAACAAGGTTGCCTTTATTAATGGTAACAAAGTTCAGGAGGTATTCTCAGCAGGTACCGGAAAAAGCAAGGAGCTGACTCCTGAGGGATTATTTACGGTAACGGTAAAAGCGGTAAATCCATATTATCGTAAAAAAAATATCCCTGGCGGGGATCCACGGAATCCGCTAGGTTCAAGATGGATTGGGTTTGATGCGTTAAATACAGATGGTCGTATTTATGGAATTCACGGCACCAATCAACCGGAGTCGATTGGAAAATACATCTCCAACGGCTGTGTCAGGCTTTCAAAAGAGAATATCGAAAAACTATATGATCAAGTGCCTATCGGAACCCAGGTGCTGATTACCAGTTCCTCAAAAGATTTCAAGACCCTTGCTAAGGAACAGGGAGCAATTAAATAAAGTTTAATCAATTTGTGGAATTACATTATTTTGTCAATAAGTGAAAGAGGCTGTCCCATGAAGGGCAGCCTCTTTGACGTTTTTATAAGAAAACGGCGATTCCGGAAAACAGTGTAGTCAGAAGCATGCAAGCGAGCATTAAATAGACAACAATTTTTCTGCTTTTTTTATTCTTCATGGACATCTCCTCTTTCGGAAGTGATTATATTTATTTTAACGTGTATAAAAAAGATAAACAAGCAGAAGTTATAGAGGTTTTTAACAAATATTACTGGCGTTATGTCGTCAGAATAGATAGAATATTATTATAGTTAGATAATTGTAGAGAGGAGATGCAAAGATGATACAGAAAATTGATCATATTGGAATCGCTGTTCATTCAATTAATGACGCTCTTCCACTGTATACAGAGGTCTTTGGGATGAAGTTAGAGGCAATCGAGACCGTAGAAAACCAAGGGGTTAAGGTAGCGTTCTTGTTTGCAGGGAATACTAGACTAGAATTATTGGAAGCGTTATCAGAAGATAGTCCGATTGCTGGATACATAGCCAAACGCGGAGAAGGAATCCATCACATTGCATTTGGGGTAGAGGGAATCGAAAGTAGAATTCAGGAATTGAAAGAACAGGGGTTTACAATGATTGATGATACGTCACGATTGGGTGCACATGAGGCCAAAGTGGCCTTTATCCATCCCAAATCAACAGCACGCGTATTATTCGAACTATGTGAACAGCAAAAATAAGGGGGAGTAAACATGACTGATATCTATGAAACAATCAATGAATTATATGATAGAAGAAGAGAAGTTGAAAATGGGGGCGGAGATGACCGAATTGCTAAACAGCACGAGAAAGGAAAGTTAACGGCAAGAGAAAGAATTGAACTTTTAGTTGATCCCGGAACTTTTGTTGAGTTAAATCCTTTTATTGAACATCGAAGTGTTGATTTTGGTCTTGATCAGGTTAAAGGGCCTGGTGATGGGGTTGTCACGGGGTATGGAAAAGTGAATGGGCGGCCGATTTATTTGTTTTCTCAGGATTTCACAGTCTTTGGCGGTGCGTTAGGGGAGATGCACGCCAAGAAGATCTCCAATGTAATGGATCTTGCCGCAAAGAATGGCGCACCGTTTATAGGGTTAAATGATTCAGGCGGGGCCAGGATACAAGAAGGTGTCGTCTCACTAGATGGATATGGTCATATTTTTTATCGTAATGCTATTTATTCAGGTGTTATTCCGCAGATATCAGTGATTATGGGACCTTGTGCAGGTGGAGCTGTTTATTCACCAGCAATTACTGATTTTGTATTCATGGT
>NZ_JAZVJO010000414.1:0-5833 GCF_059453735.1 Peribacillus sp.
CTGCACCAGGTCATCCGACTGGAACGCTTGTGAATGGTTTAATGGCTCATTGTAAAGATTTATCTGGGATTAATGGTGTTATGCGTCCTGGTATTGTACACCGTATTGATAAGGATACTTCGGGCTTATTGATGGTGGCTAAAAATGATATGGCACATGAAAGTCTTGTTCAACAGCTGGTTGATAAAACGGTTACTAGAAAATATCAGGCCATTGCACATGGTGTAATCCCCCATGATTATGGAACAATTGATGCGCCAATCGGCCGAGATAAAAAAGATCGTCAGAGCATGGCAGTTATGGATGAAAACTCAAAAACAGCAGTTACGCATTTCAAAGTGCTTGACCGGTTTAAGAACTATACGTATGTCGAATGTCAGCTGGAAACAGGAAGAACGCATCAAATCCGCGTTCATATGAAATACATTGGCTTCCCACTGGCAGGAGATCCGAAATACGGACCGCGTAAGACACTTGCCATTGAGGGACAAGCACTACACGCAGGGTTGCTCGGATTTATTCATCCTCGTACGAAAGAGTATATCGAGTTTGAAGCACCATTGCCAAGTGAATTTGAGCAATTACTTACTTATTTGCGGAACAGTAATTGACAAGTTTGTTTTAATGCTATACGATGATAGTAACTTAATAAGAACCTTTAACACAGTCCAGAGAGGCTGGGAAGGTACACGGAGTCAATGATTCATTGAATGAATTCATTGATATGCACGACCCGCAGTATCAAAATCCCTATGCCTCCTGGCAGAGGGATTTTTTTATACACAAAACGAGGTGCACATAATGATCGAAAAAGCAATTGTATTGGATGACCAAGCTATTCGGCGGGCATTAACACGTATCGCTCATGAGATTATCGAAAAGAATAAGGGAATAGATAATTGTGTGCTGATTGGAATTCGAACACGCGGGATTTTTCTTGCCAAACGACTTGCTGATCGGATTGGAGAGATTGAAGGTTCAACAGTCGAGTTTGGTGAGTTAGATATCACGCTTTACCGTGATGATTTAACGAAAACAACAAATGACGGAGAACCTTTAGTAAAGGGCTCTGACATCCCTATGGATATTACCAATAAAAAAGTGATCTTAATCGATGATGTGCTTTTCACAGGCAGAACAGTCAGATCGGCACTGGATGCTTTAATCGATCTTGGCCGTCCTTCACAAATTCAGCTTGCCGTACTTGTTGACAGAGGTCATCGAGAATTACCTATACGAGCAGATTATGTGGGAAAAAATGTACCGACTGCGTTAACAGAAAAAATATCTGTTTGCTTAATTGAAGTAGATGAAAAAGATCAAGTAAGTATCTTAAATTAAATACAGCCCTTTTAAAAACAGTCCAGAGAGGCTGACAAAGGGAGAATGCCTGTTAAGACAATCATGAAGTCGTCTTAACAGGCAACCCTCTTTGTTAAACAAACGAAGAGGGTTTTTTTATGCTGGGAGGTAGAGACGATGGAAGCCCAAAAAAATATTTTATTAGACGTAAATGAAATACCTAAACCGTTTCAGTGGTTCTCTTTAAGTATTCAGCATTTATTCGCTATGTTTGGTTCAACGGTTCTAGTACCATTTTTCGTTGATTTAAGCCCTGCAGTAGCATTAGTTTCGAGCGGGCTGGGTACGTTGTCGTACCTGCTTATTACTAAAGGCCAGATTCCAGCTTACCTCGGATCTTCCTTTGCATTTATCACCCCCATCTTGATTGTGAAAGAAGGAGGAGGACCTGGTGAAGCAATGATTGGCTGCTTTTTTGCAGGTCTATTATATGGAATCATTGCGTTAATAATTAAGAAAGCTGGGATCAGGTGGTTGATGAGTCTTCTCCCGCCTGTGGTAGTCGGACCTGTAATCATTGTCATCGGATTAAGTCTAGCAGGGACAGCGGTCAATATGGCCATGTATGAGGATCCATACGCAGGGACGCTCGTTTATAGTACAACACATATAATGATCGCCTTGCTTACTCTCGGTGTAACGATTTTCTGTAATATGTTTTTAAAAGGGTTTCTTGGTTTAATTCCTATCTTACTTGGTATCTTTGCAGGGTATGCGGCATCAGCAGCTGCAGGATTAATAGATTTTACACCCATTAGAGAAGCAAGTTGGATTGAACTGCCGCCATTTATTTTTCCTTTCGTCGATTACACGCCGGCCATATCAGGAGGGGTTCTGGCCATTATGCTCCCAGTAGCGATAGTCACCCTGTCAGAGCATATTGGGCATCAAATGATTTTAAGTAATGTTGTCGGCCGAAATTTCCTTGAAAAGCCAGGGTTACATCGTTCCATAATGGGAGATGGAGCTGGAATAATGATTGGCTCATTGATTGGCGGACCGCCGCTTACCTCCTATGGTGAAAACATTGGTGTTCTAACCATAACTAAAGCATATAGTGTTTATATTATTGGTGGAGCAGCGGTCTCAGCCATTATCTTTGGTTTTGTTGGGAAGGTCTCGGCGGTTATTCACTCGATCCCACACGCGGTAATGGGCGGTATCTCCATCCTATTGTTTGGAATTATCGCTTCCAGCGGATTAAGAATGCTTGTTGAGAATAAAGTAGACTTTGCTGAAAAGCGGAATTTAATGATTGTGTCCGTTATCCTTGTCATTGGCATTGGCGGAGCATATGTTCAACTAAATAATGATATTCAGCTTTCTGGAATGGCATTATCAGCTATTATCGGGATTGCTTTGAACTTAATTTTACCTAATCGTGAAAAATCAGAATAATAGTTTATAACATAACTAGACAACCAGATAACTAAATAGACGAATTTCACCTTTTAAAAGAAGTCCAGAGAGACTCATAAGGGTGTTTGCAGTAAAAGACGTAATAATTAAGGCAGTCTAACGACTACCGAGGTTAGTCTTTAAACTCTTACACTCTGTCCTTAGGCGGGGTGTTTTTTAATCCCCGGAAATACAATTCAAAAGGGGGCAGGAATGATGAAAAGTTTATTGACAATGAATGAGCTGACCAATAAAGAGATTGAACAAATTATTTCACAGGCCCAAGCTTTTTCTGAAGGACAGATTTGGCTGCCGCCCGCGCATGCAGCTGTAGCTAATCTGTTTTTTGAACCAAGCACGCGTACCAAAAGCAGCTTTGAGATGGCTGAAAGGCGACTAGGGCTTCATGTGATCCCCTTTGAAGAGGGAACATCAAGTATTCTGAAGGGAGAAACACTATACGATACAGCTAAGACCCTTGAAGCCATCGGTGTGAAGGTGTTGGTTATTAGACATAACCGAGATCACTTTTATGAGGAATTATGCGGGCATCTAAACATTCCCATCATTAATGCCGGGGATGGATGCGGAAATCATCCTACACAATCTTTACTTGATCTCATGACGATTTACCAGGAATTTCACCGGTTTGAGGGACTGACGGTGGCAATTGTTGGCGACATCAAACACAGTCGGGTTGCTCGGTCTAATGCAGAAGCGTTGACCAGGTTGGGAGCAAAAGTTATCTTCTCGGGACCGCCTAAGTGGTTTGATAGGGGGAACGGGGCTTATGAAGATATCGAAAAAGCAGTTGAAACTGCAGATGTGGTTATGCTGCTGCGTATCCAGCATGAGCGCCATTCCGACAAAGAACAAAGAAGTGCGCATGAGTATCTACAAGCGTACGGGTTGACTAAAGAGAGAGAATGTAAAATGAAAAAACAGGCAATTATCATGCATCCAGCTCCCATCAACCGCGGTGTAGAAATAGACTCGGATTTAGTAGAATGCGAACGTTCTAGAATATTTAAGCAGATGGAAAACGGAGTATATATTAGGATGGCTGTTTTGGAAAAAGTACTTGGAGAACTAAAAGGGGGAACTTTGGATGAAGACAATCATAAAAAATGGGGTATTGCTCGATAGTACGGGTGCACTGATACAAGCTGATGTGGAAATGGAAGGAAAGTATATTACAAAAGTGGCAGAGAACATTGCCGCTGAGGGGTTACAACAAATAGATGCGAAGGGGAATTTAATTGCTCCAGGCTTTATTGACTTGCATGTTCATCTTCGTGAGCCTGGTGGTGAAAAAAAAGAAACGATTGCAACCGGTACAATGGCAGCTGCAAAGGGAGGGTTTACCACGATAGCAGCCATGCCGAACACCCGACCAGTTCCAGATAGTGTAAATCATCTAGAATCATTGTTGCAGAAAATTGAAGCAGACGCTCATGTAAGAGTTTTACCTTATGCTTCGATTACTGTTCGTGAAGCGGGCAAGGAGTTAACGGAGTTTGCCAGTTTAAAAGAAGCAGGTGCTTTTGCCTTCACCGATGATGGTGTAGGCATCCAAAACGCTGGGATGATGCTCGAAGCCATGAAGAAGGCAGCTTTAATCAATATGCCTGTGGTTGCTCATTGTGAAGAAAATAGTTTAATTTATAATGGCTGTGTTCATGAAGGAACCTATTCAAAAGCCAATGACTTAAAGGGAATTCCTTCTGTTTGCGAGTCCGTACATATAGCCCGTGACATTCTGCTGGCAGAGGCCGCTGGATGTCACTATCATGTCTGTCATATCTCCACAAAAGAATCAGTACGCCTTGTACGTGACGCTAAACGGGCAGGCATTCGGGTTACTGCAGAGGTTACCCCACATCATCTACTGCTGTGTGAAGACGATATTCCAGGACTTGATACGAATTATAAGATGAATCCACCACTTCGCGGCAAGTCTGATCGTGAAGCTCTGCAAGAAGGGCTGCTGGACGGTACGATTGATTTCATAGCAACGGACCATGCTCCACACTTGGAGGAAGAAAAAGCAGAAGGGATGAATCTTGCACCATTCGGAATTGTGGGTTTAGAAACAGCTTTTCCTTTGTTATACAGCGGGTTTGTTCAAACTGGAAAATGGACGCTAAAGCAATTAATTGACTGGTTGACAGTTAGACCTGCCGAGAGTTTCTCATTGCCATACGGTTCTCTTTCAGAAGGAGCATTAGCAGATATTGTCTTGATTGATTTGAATCAGACACAGTCGATTAACAGTAAGGAATTTGTCTCAAAAGGAAAAAACACACCATTTGCGGGTCAAGTCTGCACAGGATGGCCTGTGTTGACAATAGTTGAAGGACAAATAGTTTGGGATTCGGAGAGTGCTGCGGAATGAAACGACAACTTATTCTCGAAGATGGAACTTGTTTTATCGGTGAAGGATTCGGGGCAGATACTGAAAAATCCGGCGAAGTAGTGTTCAATACAGGGATGACTGGCTACCAGGAGATATTATCTGATCCTTCTTATTGCAATCAGATTATTACGATGACCTACCCGTTAATAGGCAATTATGGAATCAATCGCGACGATTTTGAATCCATCATTCCGGCTATTTCAGGATTGGTTGTTAGAGAAATAGCTGACTTCCCTTCAAACTGGAGAAATCAATTATCACTTAGTGACTACCTAAAGCAAAAACACATACCCGGTATCAGTGGGATTGATACTAGGAAGTTGACCCGGATTATCCGCAAAAATGGAACAATGAAAGGAATGATTTGTGGAATTGATAAAAAGCCTGAACAAATGCTGCAGCATTTACTGGCTACGGTAACTGTGACTGATCAAGTTAGAAGAGTATCAACGAAAACCGCCTATCGTAATCCAGGTAGAGGCTTCAGGGTAGTATTAGTTGATTATGGGATGAAGCAGGGGATATTACGGGAGTTGAATGACCGGGGGTGTGATATCGTTGTTGTTCCCTATAATACGACCGCTGAGGAAGTACTTCACCTGCATCCTGACGGAATCATGCTGTCAAATGGTCCTGGAGATCCAGCAGATGTAAAGG
>NZ_JAZVJO010000415.1:0-2673 GCF_059453735.1 Peribacillus sp.
AACATACAACACCCCATTTTTTAGTTAGGGTTTCACAGATACAGAAGGCTATTCATATCTAAACTAAATTATCTAGAATATGGGGGTTGTGGATTCGAAACCTTTTTAGACTAGGGTCCTCCACAATCGTTCTGTGCGGAAACGTGTAAAACCTGTGCGCTTCAGCCTCTTTTGTGTGCGGAAGGCCGAACCTCCGCTAAAAAGAAAAAGAGGCTGCCGAGGGTTCTCGGCAACCTTTAGAAAAAATCAGCGTGACTTTTCCTTTTTTTCTTCAACCCGAAACGGTTCGGGTGCTGTATCGGTTTGTTTGAAGTAATAGCGGATGGCTTCTGCAATTCTGACGGATGCATTACCATCCCCATATGGATTAGAAGCATGGGCCATGCTTTGGTAAACTTGCTGGTCGGTTAAGAGTTCCATTGCTAAATGGAAAATGGTGTCTTCATCCGTGCCGGCAAGTTTCAATGTTCCCGCCGATATTCCCTCTGGCCGTTCAGTGGTATCTCGTAAAACGAGAACGGGAACGCCAAGAGTCGGTGCTTCTTCCTGTATGCCACCTGAATCCGTCATAATTAGGTGTGCTCTTGCAGCAAAATTGTGGAAATCAAGAACATCAAGTGGTTCGATAAGATGTATTCTCGGATCATTCCCAAGAATTTCATCTGCAAGTTCACGGACAGCTGGATTCAAATGAACGGGATAGATCACTTGAATATCGTCCTGTTCTGCCAAAATGCGTTTCACTGCTTTGAAAATATTCCGCATCGGCTGCCCTAAATTTTCGCGGCGGTGGGCCGTCATTAAAATCAAACGGTCACTGCCAATCTGATCTAGAATCGGATGCGAATAGCTTTCGGAAACAGTTGTTTTCAATGCATCTGTAGCGGTATTACCGGTCACAAATATGTTTTCTGTTTTATTTTCAAGCTTCAGGTTTTCTACTGCAAGATCTGTAGGTGCAAAATGCAGATCAGCGATGATCCCCGTCAGCTGTCTGTTTACTTCCTCCGGATAGGGAGAGAATTTATTCCACGTCCGCAGACCTGCCTCAACATGACCGACCCTGATTCGATTATAAAAAGCCGCAAGACTCGCAACAAATGTCGTTGTTGTATCCCCATGCACGAGCACGATATCAGGATTTGCTTCTTTCATCACTTTGTCCAAGCCGCTAAGTCCTCGTGTTGTGATATCGGCAAGCGTTTGGCGATCCTGCATAATGTTAAGATCATAGTCAGGTTTAATCGAAAATAAGTTTAACACCTGATCAAGCATTTGCCGGTGTTGAGCGGTGACTGCCACGATGGGAGTGAAATAATCTGGATGTTTTTGGAATTCAAGTACTAAAGGAGCCATTTTTACAGCTTCCGGTCTTGTCCCAAAAATCGTCATAACCTTAATTGGTTTGATCATTTTTTCACCTCCGTACTTATTTTGTTCCGAATAGACGGTCTCCAGCATCCCCAAGACCTGGAACAATATAACCATGGTCGTCTAGCTTTTCATCAAGGGCAGCAATGAAAATCTCCACATCAGGGTGAGCCTCTTGAAGTGCTTCTACGCCTTCTGGAGCAGCAATTAGGCACATGAATTTAATATTAACCGCGCCGCGCTTCTTGATGGATTCAATGGCTTCGATAGCCGATCCGCCTGTAGCAAGCATTGGATCAACCACGATGCACTCACGTTCAGCCAAATCGCTTGGAAGCTTCACATAATATTCAACAGGTTTAAGCGTTTGTGGATCACGGTATAGACCAACGTGGCCGACCTTCGCAGCTGGAATCAGTTTCAATATTCCATCAACCATTCCAATACCTGCGCGCAGAATTGGGATAATGCCTAATTTTTTACCTGATAAGACATTGAATTTCGCTGTGCATACTGGTGTTTCGATCTCTACTTCCTCAAGAGGAAGATCTCTAGTAATTTCAAAAGCCATTAGAGTTGCGACTTCGTCCACTAGTTCACGGAATTCTTTCGTGCCTGTTTTCACGTCACGTATGTATGCGATTTTATGTTGAATTAGCGGATGATCAAAAACAAATACTTTTGACATATTAGTCGCTCCTATTCTTTATGTGGATTTTTCCCCTTTTTTCTCGGCCATTTTAGACCAGCCATCTTGACACTTCTACCCATTCTACAGAAAAAGCAGAAAGACTTCAATAAATTATAAGAAGTCAGACCTCGGCTGGAAAAATAGAGCAAAAGCCGCCCTGAAAGTTAGGGCGGCTTCGTGTCTTAATACTCTGCGTATAATTGGTATTTACTCGAAAGAGCTTCCACTCGCTTAGATGCTTCTTCAAGTTTCTCTTCATTTTCAACGTTCTTCAATACAAGATTGATAATAGAAGCAATTTCATCCATATCTTCTAAACCAAAGCCTCTTGAAGTGACAGCCGCTGTACCAATACGGATACCGCTTGTCACAAATGGTGTTTCCGGATCAAACGGAATTGCATTTTTATTAACTGTAATACCAATATCATCTAAAGCACGCTCAGCAACTTTTCCAGTTAGATTCACAGAGCGTGTATCTAATAGTAGCAAATGATTGTCTGTGCCATCAGAAACAAGCTTTAATCCTTCATTTTTCAAGGATTCGCCCAAACGCTTGGCATTATCAATAATTTTTTGAGCATACTCATTAAAATCTTCTTCTAGTGCTTC
>NZ_JAZVJO010000416.1:0-5633 GCF_059453735.1 Peribacillus sp.
CTGAAAGTTTCTTCGCTTTATTTTCATAAAACAGGCTGGATAACACCCTGATGGCAAGCGGCTTAATATCATCATTTCTCATATATGCATTGTAAACATCCCACCACATTGCATCAATTGGATAACCCCGTTTTAACAACTGCAGCTGGGCAGTTAAATAAGCCAACGCTACATTATAATTAGCAGCAAATGATACTTGCTTTACTGCATCGAAATCGGATGGATCATTCGTATACACCGCTTCATTTACCTGATCCAGCAAATCTCGGACACGTTTTATATAAGAAGAGGGCAACAGCGATTTCCCTTCTTCATCCGCCAGTGGGTATGACATGAATAATGCCTCAGAAGGGGTGGTAAACGCTTTGTAAGCCGTAAATTCTTCATCAAGGAGACGCAGCCCTGAACCTGGAGCGACTTCCAATCCGTCAGCAAGCAGGGCATTACGGTCACTGTCTGAAAAGATGCCCTCAGCTGTCACTTTCCCTGGCAGTATGCCTTCATTTAGACCAATGACAAACGCTGCCCTGACATCATCAATCCTTGATAAATTAAGGTTCGCAACAATTACTTGATCGATAGCGGGCGGAACGAGGGAAAATTTCATAGATTCCATTCCCGTCTCCATTATGGTTGAAAACTGTTTTAGTCCTACCTTTTCATCACCAAGAATCTCCACGTACTGATCAAGAAGATCGATTACAGCATCCCAAGACTGTTCATGCTCTCGGGCTCGTATCAATTCCCCTGCTTCTTCTGCTTCAAACTTCAGCTTGTCGAGTTTCTCTGGAATATGCAGCTCCTCTAAATAAATAAAAAGGGCTTCACAATATTCTCTACCGGTTCTAGCACGCTTTAAGCGGCGGGATAGAGTGAGAATCGGTTCCGTGAACATTTCCTTCAAGTCATTTAACTCATCCTCGAGTTCTTTCTCTTTAGTCGTTTGAGATCTTTCTTCAAGTTCTAAGCCTCTAATTCTCCGGTAACCCCAGCGGTCCTTTGACGTCCACCTTGTCCCTTTTATTCCGCGTGACAACACATAATTCTCAAGACGATCAACTCGTTCACGCATAGAAGGCGTCGTTTGGCCAATGGGTGCCAGCAGCTCCGTTTTAATCGCTCTAAAAACCGTTTCATATCTCCAGTTGCTCACAATAATTTCAAGTGTTGAGCGAATAAGCTCAAGCAGCGGATGATTAAGCATCGAACGCTTCGAATCGATAAAAACAGGAATCTCGTAATCTTTAAAAACAGTATCAATTAAGTCATGATAGGACTCACCGTTTCGAACAAGGATGGCAATATCATTCCATCGATAATCACCATCGCGAACGAGTTTTAGAATATCTCTTGCTGCTCCTTCTACTTCTGCCCGACGATTCACTGCTTGGGTTACGGTGACCCGAGCGTCGAGAGGATACTTTGTCACCGGTCTTACCGCAAAGTTCGTTTCAAGATGTTTCAAAGAAGGACTTCCTGTATAGCGTCCTTCCGCTTCAAGCACCATGTCCTCCTCAATGGATATCCCCTGCTTCAACGCACTTTGGTAAATGTCGTAATAAGTAGAGCCCGTCTGCCTGAACAAGTGAAGTGCATCAGGTGGATTCTGTCTGAATGGCTGATCTAGTGTGAGTGATACCGTTATATGGCGGCTATGCTTCAGCAGTCCAGCAACAATCAACAGTTCCTGTGGTGTGAGACTATAGAAACCATCCATATAAATGGTCGCAGATGCTAAGTATGACGAGTCCGCCATCTTTTCAACAAGCAATTTAAAATAATCTTCTGAGTCTAGATACTTTCCAATCAATTCTTCCTCAAACTGCTGATAGATTAAATCCAAATCATGAAGTTTATCACGAAGTCCCTCAGGCAGTTCTTCTGTTTCATCATGAAAGACTCGCACCTGCTCGGGATCAATGCAATATCGTTTGAACTCCTTCAGCATTTCATCCATTTGGGTTATGAACCCTTGCTTATCCGCAGAACGGCGAAACATTTTTAAATCACTTTTTTTATCTTCCATAATCTTACGAATCAACATAGTAACACCGACGCTGTCAAGATGACGGCGATTCATTCCGCCTGTTTCTTGAAGCACCCTCCAAGCCAGACGGCTGAAGCTGAAAACCTGTGCTCGTACCATCCCGCCGAGATCAGGCGTTTTCACTAATTTATATTCTGACAAAAATGTCATCTGATCCGGCACAAGGTAGATAATTGGATCTCCAGCCGGATCTTTTCGCAGTTTTTCACGAATATCCTCAAGAATTCTTGTCGTTTTTCCTGTTCCCGATCGACCTACTAAAAATTGGAGCGGCATCTTTTTGCCTCCTTCTTCCGTCTACATCTTTACCCCTATCTTAACAGAAAATCCGAGCAGCTTTCTGACAGGATTTCTGGAAATTCTCTTTGGGCCTTTACCTTCTATTTTACCGGTTTGACACGGCTTTTACCAATCGTATGTTCGCCTGACAAACAGGAAAGCGGTCTTATTTACGTTTTTTTGCTTTTTATCGAATTACATAAAAAAGAACCCACACTTGGGTCCAAAATTACACGTTATCAATAGCTGATTTAGAAAGCCCC
The DNA here is from genome assembly GCF_059453735.1 of Peribacillus sp. Lineage (NCBI taxonomy): Bacteria > Bacillati > Bacillota > Bacilli > Caryophanales > Bacillaceae > Peribacillus > Peribacillus sp. The sequence continues at coordinate 2,590 of NZ_JAZVJO010000416.1, forward strand.
TGAAAGGGGCCAATATTTAAGATCTACTTTCCCAACGATTCGGTCAATTGGTATAAGGCCGATGTGACGGCTATCCATACTTTCAAGCCGATTATCACCGAGTACAAATACCTTGCCCTCAGGAATCCTATCAACACCAATTATTTCCTTCAAAGTGAAATCACCAGTCAAATGCTGACCAAGAAAAGGGTGCTCGACTAAGTACGGCTCCGAATATTCCTTCTCATTTATCATTAATTTGTCATCTTGATAGGAAATCACATCTCCTGGAATTCCAATTACTCGTTTCACATAATCTTCCTTCCTGTTCGCATGAAAAACAATCACGTCAAAACGCTTAACGGAGGAAAATCGGTAGACAACCCGATCCACAACCAGCTTATTTCCTTGCCCTAAATACGGCTCCATCGATCGACCATCAACTACATAATTAGTAAATAAAAAAGCACGGATTACTAGGAAAATAAGGAAGGCAGCAAGGATACTTCTAATCTTGAAAGATGACTTTTTCTCTTCCATTCAATTGCCTCCGTCAAAAACCACTTTATTAGATAGTATTAGCCGTCCTCTCTCTTCATGCTTTTATTAAGTCTTGCCTCAATCCTTTTTCCTACCAGCCATAGGATAAAAATAACACCTGCCATAATCGCAGTACGAACGGGCTTATGTATCAACGAAACAACGTCATAACCAATAAAGCTAATTGTAAAAATCATAACCAATTTCCCGCCCATTAATGCTAATGCATACTGTCCGCGGCTGATTTTCGATAACCCTGCAACAATATTAACAATTGCCGATGGTGTAAACGGAAAACAAAGAAGTAAAAATAATGGACCAAATCCATGACGATCCACCCACTCCATTAGCTTTTGTACTTGCTTATTCTTATAAAGGAATCGGAGTAGTTTTTTTTGTCCATAATTACGAAAGATAAGAAAAACGAGTAAAGAACCCGTAACGGTACCAATCCATGAAACTAAAAAACCTAACCATAAACCAAAAGCACTGGCATTCGCAACCACAAAAACAACTAATGGTAAGAAAGGTAAAAACGCCTCAAGCATTGGTAATACTACACCTGGAATTGGTCCAAATGATCGGTATTTTTTTATCAGTTCTAGAATATTTTCTGATGTGAGCCACTCTTCTAAGCCATAAAAATCCATAATTCTCTCCCCAGACATCAATCATCCTTGAATTTTGAGTTGTTTATCTAAATGTAAGCGAACAATATACTGAATTGCAAGAATTGCTTTTATTAAGATACTGTTTATTTTCCCTAAATCGAAGGAAAGCTAACCCGTTTTTAAAATAAGAATATCAGCTTGCAACTAAAGGAGTTATCGATTACGATAAAAAGGAACATTTGTTCTTATTTTTTATTCCCTTACATAGAATAAATACATCCCGACATGTCAACTAAGAAAGGAGCCTGACCAATGACCCGAATTCCAGAACATGATCGGAATATGATTGAAAAGGCAATTTACCTTCCGATGGTTATTACGATCTTTAATCTAGATTTAGCGGTTATTGAGAAGAGTTCTTTCAAATTAAAAAAGCCCTACCAAGAATTAGTGGAAGAGGCTCTAAAAATAGTTCAGCAGGAGTTAACTGTTGTACGAAGTTTTTTACGGAAGGAAAATATTAAGGTGAGCGAGATGAAACGTGACAAAGACTTTACTATGTATAGTTTTATCTATAAAGGCTTCGAGGAGCACCATAACTATTTCAACCCGCGCTTACGAAATAAAACAGAGGAATTATTGGCTTATTACTTAGTTAAGAGGCTCTATGAACAATAAGAGTTTTGGAGACAAGCTCTCAACAGAGCAACAGAAGAATGTCCCCAACCACGGTCAACTATCTCAATAAAGAGTATTTTGAAGCGCTTTCATTTTGTTCTGCAATTCCTTTTCTTGAACCTAAATAATACTGCTGCCGTTCTGTTTCTTCTATACGCTGCAAGAGTTTCGTTTTGAGAAGGGCAGTTCTCATTACTTGATTGCCAAATGAACTATAGGAAATGTCTATTTCAATCTGCTGCTGATTTCGAAAAACAACAGATGTCATTCCTGTATCTGCACGAGTAAACTTACTAACATGATGATGTGACAGCCACATACACTGAGGTCGTGCAGGTGAAGAAGTCGGAAAGAAAAAAATAGAGCTTGTTGGATCAATGGCAATTGGAGCCTTGTGGGTAATTCCGATTAAATGTTTTGTTCCATCCTTTCTTCCCTCGTAACTCGAACCAAAATATTCACAGCTCCGTTTAATAATATCCAGAGGTTTAAACGGGGAGATAAATTCATCTTCTAATTCGAAAATCTGGGAATACATTTCACTTCCATACTGAATTGGTTTAATTAGAAGTGTATAAGGATTAATTTCGTACTCCTCAATAAGACCCTCTTGAACCCTTTTCATTAATGTTCTCCCTTCTCCCTTGGCTTTTTACAATTAATTGAAATTTATTACATATTATCATGTTTTATTACAAATTACACTAAAATACACAAAATATTCTGATAAACTTACAATAAAAGTAAAAATAGTCGTACAAACTATTCATTTAAAAAATATTTTGAATTTTCTGTTGAATTTATCCCCTCTTTGCTCATATAATAATAAAAAGTGTCAGGAGTGGTCTTCATGAAAAATGATAAGTCATATTCAGATTTGGCAGAGTCCTCAAGCTTAAAAAAGCGAAAAGTAAATGCCACATTGCAAGAAGTCTTTATTGATATGATCATCCACGAAGCCATACTCAAGGAGAAGAAGAGTAAACTCCAGAAGCAGATTGATGACGCTCTTGATTTGAAGGACAAAAAAGAATTTATGCTATTAAGCCATAAGCTGAATCATTTAATAACCTTGTTTGGTTAATTGCAGTAAAAAAGCCTCTCCACATTGAGAGGCTTTTTTAAAATGTGGCTGTTGATTTCCGTTCCAGGCGTTACGCTTTCCGTAGGCCGTGAGCCTCCTCTTCAATCAACTGTCTTGCTAAATTTGGAGAGATTTTTTACTAACTACCCACG
>NZ_JAZVJO010000417.1:0-2190 GCF_059453735.1 Peribacillus sp.
TGCCGGTAAATTTGTTGATAATATAATTTGGAGGTATGAAAAAAATGATTAATATGAATATTAAAGCATTGCGTATACAGCATCAACTTACACAAGAAGAAGTAGCAGAACGTTTAAATGTGTCTCGACAGGTGATAGCCAAATGGGAAAAAGGGGACTCTACACCCGATATCCAATATTGTATGGAGCTCGCGAAGCTTTACAATGTTACATTAGATAATCTTGTTCGTTTTAAACAACAAGAAAATGGCTTCGGTTTACCACCGAAAGGAAAGCATTTTTTTGGTACAGCCACACTAGGTGAACGAGGACAAATTGTTATTCCTAAAAAAGCACGGGAACTGTTTCAATTAAATCCAGGAGATACGCTAATTATCTTGGGGGATGAAGAGCGTGGTCTTGCGATTGTACCTGAACAAATGTTGAGTAGCTTTTTCAATATGGTAAACCATTTTAAACAGGAGGAAGATAAATGAACAACGCTATTACAATCAACTCCCTAACGAAAACATATGGTACTAAAAATGCTGTTGACCACGTCTCTTTTTCAATTCAAGAAACGGAATTATTTGGCCTTCTTGGTGTTAATGGTGCAGGAAAAACGACATTGATTAAAATGCTTTCGTGTCTAACAAAGCCTTCGAGCGGAGATGCAACATTGTTAGGGAAAAGTATTATAAATGAGCCAGAGCAAGTACGTACTGCGATTGCGGTATCCCCACAAGAGACGGCGATTGCACCCAATCTAACGGTACGTGAAAATTTAGAGTTAATGGCTGGAGTACACGGCTTTAATAAAGAGAAAACAAGGATAATAACCGATGAAATGATTGCTCAGTTTTCATTGCAGCCTTTTGAAAAGCAACGCAGCAAAACATTATCAGGTGGTTGGCAACGCAAATTGAGCATCGCTATGGCTTTAATTAGTGAGCCGCGGATTTTATTTTTAGATGAGCCGACCCTTGGATTAGATATTATCGGACGCCGTGAACTTTGGGCTTTAATAAAAAAACTGAAGGAAAAAACAACCATTATATTAACGACGCATTATTTAGAGGAAGCAGAGGCATTGTCTGACCGTATTTGCATTATGAAAGACGGGCAAATTAAAGCAATTGGTTCGGCTCAAGAGCTTATTGAAAAGGCTAACACAGTGAGCTTTGAGGATGCATTTGTGTATTTTGTAACGGAAGGTGATATCCAATGAGAATGCTCGTATTTGCAAACAGAACGACAAAGGAAATTTTAAGGGACCCACTATCACTCTTTTTTGGAATCGGCTTCCCGGTTGTGTTATTACTGCTGTTATCCGCAATTAATCGTAGCATTCCAGTTGATCTTTTTAATATTGATTCACTTACTCCTGGTATCGCGGTATTTGGTCTATCCTTCATGGCTCTCTTTGCCGCACAAGTTTTATCGAAAGACCGAGCAAGCTCATTTTTAACAAGGCTTTTCACAACACCTATGACATCAACAGATTTTATTATGGGCTATTCTTTACCTTTACTAATGATGTCGCTTGTACAGGGAATTGTTTGTTATATTGTTGCGATGTTTATGGGGTTATCCATCTCTCTTTCTATGATTGTGGCACTAGCTTTACTCATTCCAACATCAATTATTTTTATAGGGATTGGGCTATTATGTGGAACGCTGTTAAGTGAAAGAGCAGCTGTAGGTATTTGTGGAGCACTACTGACCAATTTATCTGCATGGCTTTCGGGCGCATGGATTGACTTAAACCTGATTGGTGGCCTATTCAAAGACGTTGCATTTATTTTCCCATTTGTTCATGCAGTCGAAATGGGAAAAGCTGCTCTTACTGGTGAATACGGTGATATTTTCCCTCATATCTGGTGGGTGTTTGGTTATGCCATCATCATATCGGTAGTAGCAATTGCAATGTTTAAAAAGAAAATGCAGGCAGAATAATTATAATACAGAAAGCAAAGAACCCAGAAAAATTAATTTTCGGGTTTGTTTAGCACTTTCCTCCATGACAAACTGCCTCACTTTTTACATGGTATCTTAAAATTTACTTAAGAAAAACCTGCTCAAGCTTAAAGCAGTAATGAATGGAAGCAAAACCCATTATTGATGAATTTTTTGATTGGTTGATTGCTCGCCTTTCTTCGGTATCAGTACCTGGTGAAGTTAATAACGGAATTACCTAATGTACCGTTTTAT
>NZ_JAZVJO010000418.1:0-1924 GCF_059453735.1 Peribacillus sp.
CATCCAGTGCACCGGTTTGTTCACCAATGCTGATCATTTGCGTAATCAGCGGCGGGAAGGCCCAGTGTCCTTTCATTGGTTCGGTAATTGATTGACCTCGTTCTAATGCATCGCGAGCGTCCCGGACGACTCGAGCAATGACTTCATTTTCTACAACTTCTTCTACAATCGTCATGGCATGAAGAATCGGGACTGAACTGGCGAACAGGGAGCTTAGCGTACGCGTTAATTTCGCCAATGCCGCCTTTTGTATCATGGAACCGAATAACGGAATTCGCATAATCGTATAATCATAGTAATATTTCGTTTTTTTATTTTTTTGGACATAGATTATTCCTACTACTAGTAAAATGATGATAAGCACAATAAAGTACCAGGCTCGTTGCATAAAACCACTAGCATCTAAAACAAATTGAGTTATCGCCGGAAGTTCGCCGCCAAAGTCAGAGAACATATCTGCAAATGTAGGCACGACGTTAGTGAGTAAAAAAATCACGACAACGATGGCCATAAACCCGACTACCGTTGGGTACGCCATCGCAGATTTAATTTTAGAGCGGGTCACATTTTGTTTTTCAAAAAAATCGGCCAGTCTTTCTAGCGTTTCATCCAAGTTACCGCCTGCTTCACCGGCTTTAATCATATTAATGTACATGGGTGAGAAGATTTTTTTATGCTTGGCGGTCGCCATAGACATGGGATTTCCTTCACGCAGGTCTTGCTCCACCTCTATAAGTGCTTTTTTTAGATACTTACTTTCCGTCTGCTCGGCCAATATTCTTGTCGAATCAACCACCGACACCCCCGCTCTTAACAGAGTGGAGAATTGTCGGATATAAATGACGAAATGCTTTAGTTTTACTGGATTACCAATGGTAATGTCTTTAGTCAGCATGGTTTCTGGCACCATGGTCATCTCAATCACGCGGATCCCGCTGCTTCGGAGTTTTTTTACGGCATCACTTTTGGTAGGCGCTGTTACGCTGCCAGACTTTTTACCGTGTTTATCTCGGCCGGTATAGTTGAACTTAGCCATTTACTCCACCCTATCCTGTAAAAACGTGTACGCGTTTTCCTTCGAAATAATTCCTGCCTCAAGTAATTCTTTGATGCTGCTCTCGAGCGTATGCATCCCTTGGGCACGAGATGTTTGCATCACATTCACGATCTGATGAATTTTTTCATTACGGATCAGATTGGATACAGCTGCATTATTAATCAAAATTTCAGTGGCCGCTTTTCGGCCTTTTTTATCAATGGTTGGGAATAATCGTTGAGATACAATCGCCACTAATACAGAAGCAAGCTGAATCCTTACCTGTGCTTGCTGTGCGGGTTCAAAAACATCAATAATCCGGTCTATGGTTGTCGGGGCACTAGATGTATGGAGTGTAGCAAAAACCAAATGTCCGGTTTCAGCTGCGGTAATAGCTGTTTGAATCGTTTCTAAATCACGCATCTCACCAAGAAGAATGACATCAGGATCCTGCCGAAGTGCTGAACGTAATCCATTGGCAAAATTATTCGTATCAAAGCCGACTTCACGCTGATCAATAATACAATTATGGTGCTTATGCAAGTACTCAATTGGGTCTTCAAGCGTGATGATATGTTTCCGCATCGTATAGTTCATATGTTGAATCATCGCTGCCAGCGTGGTTGATTTCCCGCTTCCGGTTGGTCCAGTAACAAGAACAAGCCCTTGAGGCTTCGCTGCAATCTGCTTTAATGACTGAGGCAAGTCTAACTCTTCAAGCGTCGGAATTTTTGTTGGCACAATTCGGATTGCCATGGCTACACATGAACGCTGAAAATAAGCATTGATCCGAAATCTCGACACACCAGGAATTCCGTAGGAAAAATCAAGTTCTCCTTTTTCCTTAAATTCATCCCACATATTATCTGGGATGATTCCAAGTCGGAG
>NZ_JAZVJO010000419.1:0-3699 GCF_059453735.1 Peribacillus sp.
ACAATGACCATAAAAAATGAGATGCCGACTATACATGCTACCCATAGTCAAGCCATTTGCATATTTCCCGTCTCAATAGCCATATAGATTGCTGTCGGCGTCGTTTGTGTTTTTCCAGGAATGTTCCCCGCAAACATGAGAGTTGCTCCAAACTCTCCTAATGCTCGTGCAACACTCAAGATCCCGCCTGCCACAAGGGACTTTAGCGCTAAGGGAATGGAGACGAATAGAAATAGTTTGACTTCATTCGCTCCATCTACTCGTGCTGCGCCTTCTATATCGATATCAATCGCTTCAAATCCAGTCTTAGACGACTGATACATTAATGGAAAAGCAACAATAGCCGAGGCCAGAACCGCAGCCCACCAAGTAAACATAATCGACTGATTAAATATCCATTCAATTAACTGTCCGAAAGGGCTGTTTTTTCCAAACAGAACAATTAAGAAAAAACCCACAACCGTCGGCGGTAAAACTAATGGTAAAAGAAAGAGTGTTTCAACCAACACCTTCCCCCTAAATTTAGCCCTAGCCATAAACCTCCCCGCAATTATTCCTAGAATAATAACCAGTATTCCCGAAACGATGGCAATCTCAATAGATAATCGGACAGGTGACCAAAAATCAGTAGTCATCAATTAATATCTGCAAATCCATATTTCACAAATATCTCCATTGCTTCTTTGGTTTGAAGATATTCGTAAAACTTATTTGCTTCTTCTAAATGGGAGCTCTCTTTAATTACTCCTACTGGATAATTAATCGGAGTGTGTGTATCTTCAGTTGCTGTTGCTGTAATTTTGATTTTTTCAGATGTCAAAGCATCGGTTTTGTAAACAATCCCTGCATCAACATTCTCTGTCTCTACATATGTGAGTACTTGGCGCACATCCTTGGCATAGACCAAATTTTCTTCAGAATCTTTCCAAATCCCTATGTTTTCTAATGTCTCTTTCCCATATTGTCCAGCAGGGACAGTCTCCGGTGTACCAATAGCTATTTTTTTAACTTTTGGGAGATCTTCAAATTCATTTATACTTTGATTAGATTCTTTTGGAACTACTAAGACAATTTCATTGCCTATAAGATTTATGCCCTTTTCAATGAGCTTCTCATCCTTTAATTTCTCAAACTTATCTTCAGCGGCAGAGAAGAATAAATCAACTGGTGCTCCTTGAGAAATCTGCTGCTGGAGTGCACCAGAAGCGCCAAGGTTTAGATTGATTTTCACATTAGCGTTCTCTTTTTCATAAGCTGTTTTTATTTCATTTATAGCATCTTGTAAACTTGCTGCGGCCGAAATAGTCAATTCAACTTTTACTGAACCAGCATTCTGCTTTTTACTTCCTTCATTTGATGAACATCCGGACATTACTAATCCTAAGAACATAATCAAGAGACAAAAAATCCCTATCTTTTTCACTATTCTTCATCTTCTTTCGCCTTTATAGTTATAATTAGATATAACTAGTTATAATTAGATCTATCCAATTATAATCGGTTAGAACAAAAAAAGAAAGACTTGAAGATAGTGAAGTTACTTTAAACGGATAGTGAGTTATTATAAGTGATGGAAGGATGCGAGCAGAATGACAAAAGACCTTTCTTATACAATCGAGGAAGTATCCCAGCTTTTAAAAGTATCGAAACTTACCATATATGACCTCATAAAAAAAGGCGAAATTCCGGTTTTTCGCGTCGGCAGGCAAATGCGGATGGACGCGAAAGACTTAGACGCCTATATCAATCATAATCGAAATCAACCAGCTGATGAGTATCAAAAAAATGGAGCGAAAGACAGCTCAAAGATTGTCATCAGCGGCCAAGACCTTGTCCTTGATATACTCGGAAAACATATTGAGAAAGGGTCAACGTTTAAAACGTTACGGTCCTATACAGGAAGCTTAAACAGCCTGATTTCTATGTACAATGGCGAGTGTGATATCGTTAGCTTGCATGTACTTGATGGTGATACTGGAGAATATAATCTACCCTACGTAAAGAAAATCTTAGTAAGCTATCCTTACATTTTAATAAATCTGGTTTCACGGAAAGCCGGACTATACGTCCAAAAAGGAAATCCGCATAATCTTACCTCCTGGAAGGATTTGCACCAGAATCAGGTAACTATCATTAATCGGGAGAAAGGTTCAGGCGCTAGGATTCTTTTGGACGAACAGCTCAGGATACATAATATCCCTGTTACTGAGATAAAGGGCTACACAAAAGAAGAAACCAATCATTTGAGTATAGCTTCAGCTATAAACTCAGGATTAGCAGATGCAGGCGTAGGAATTGAGAAAGCTGCTAAAATTGTGGGCGTAGATTTCATTCCCTTAATTACAGAACGTTTGGATCTTGTTATTCTAAAAACACCTGAAAACGAGCCGCTCATTGCCAATATAAAAGAGATATTAGCTTCCCCTTCTTTCCAATCGGAAATCAACTCTCTAAGTGATTATGATACTTCACAGATGGGCTCGGTCATTTATGAAACACTTTAATTATGATCTACAAAGGAATTCAAGGATGAGTTCCTTTGTCTGCAACAAGTTCGTCCTTTAATCCCGTTTCTCTTTTTTACAACTTACTTATTGGGAGTAACTACATTGTAATCTCCCAACTAATCTGGTACCTATAATAATAATTAAACTGGTACTTATCTAAGGATTAGTTTTCTCCTATACTAGTAGTATCTTGATAATAGGAGGGATATTCCATGGACCATATTGAAATACATGGAAAGACTGTCACGTTACTTCCTTTAACTGAAGAACATCTTCTCCCCTTATATGAAGCATCAAAACCGAAGGAAATTTGGGAGTGGAGTGCTACGAAGATCTTATCGTTTGAGGATGCAGAAAATTTCATTAAGGATGGCATTGCAGCAAGAGAGAACGGCTTGCATTATCCGTTTGTAGTAATGGAGAATACAACGAATCAACTAATTGGCAGCACCAGCCTCCGCTCCATCCAATTCTCAAATCGTTCGCTTGAAATTGGCTCAACCTGGTATCATCCCACGTACTGGCGGACAGCTGTAAATTCAGAATGTAAACTGTTACTGCTGCAACATTCCTTTGAAACATGGTCAATGAACCGGGTCGAATTTAGAACAGACGAACGAAATATTCGCTCACAAACTGCCATAAAACGTTTGGGAGCTGTTCCGGAAGGCATTCTTCGCAAAGATAAAGTCCTCCGCGACGGTTATATCCGCAATACCGTTGTTTTCAGCATCCTTATGGAAGAGTGGCCAGGCGTTAAAAATCGTTTAGAAGGGTTTTTAGCTAGATAACCTTTTTCTCCAAAGTATCCTGCACATTAACCAAACATTTTTCACATGCTGTCTTTCAAATGGCGACTAAATCCAGTTACCTTAGCAGCTACCGCTCAAATGTTCATGAACTAGTTTCCAGTTTCCCTCTTCGTTCTTTATAAAGATGTTGGCGGCTCGCCCGCTTCCAGCAACGAATTGGTTGTCTAAAAAACCTTCCCAATGATAATGATATAAACAGGTAGCTGTATTTTCCCCAACGGCTACCTATTTAAGAGATCCCAGGTATTTTTAAAATATCGTTGGATATCAGGTAATGTCGTGCATGTTTGATCTGAGAACCAAAAAATTTCTGACAATCTAAAACTTTTTAAGTCATTTTTTCATTCCTTTAGAAAAATTAATGGAACTTTCCTTCAATA
>NZ_JAZVJO010000420.1:0-6733 GCF_059453735.1 Peribacillus sp.
GATGTCTTCCCTTTCGTGCGCCATAAAGTCCAATCATATGAAGAATATGTATTTGTTACTAAGACAACGCTCGAAGAAGAAGATCAAGGAAAACTAATTTCACGTACAATTACTGATGAATGGGATATGCCGATTGGGACTATATCATTATTTGATATCGAAGACAATGCTGGTTTTCTTGGGACCTGGCTTGGAAAGGCATACCACGGTAAAGGGTATAATTCAATTGCTAAGGAAGCTTTCTTTAATGAATTATTTTTTGACCTTGGTATCGAGACCGTATATATGAGAATCCGCAAAACCAATCTTCGGTCACTGCATGCGGCTGAAAAATTGCCTTATTCTATTCAAGCTAACGAATCAAGAAGATATATCTACGATCAACTGAACGAAAAAGAAGAGATCTACGACTTATATGAAATTTCCAAAGATTTATATACCCTTTATCTGCTTCGTAAGGATGATGAAGCAGGTGATCAGCTTCTCGAAGCCTAATGTGGACCGTATTCATACGGTCCCTTTTTTATGTTCAAGACTAAAGGCAGCCCATTATGGGCTGCCTTTGAAGTGATCAAAGTAAATTTTTCGAATTACATGTGTTCGATATAACTCAAGCTTCTTTCGCTCAATTGGGTGTTTCGTAACCCCAATCGTCTTTAATTGCTGAATAAACCAGCCCTTTGAATACGTATGCGCCAACTACTCCGCCACCTTTTATATTGATTCCTTCAATATATGCGGCTGAAGCGGGAGAATGATGCGTTAGACTGTGTTTATTTTTGCAGGTCGATTAAAAGCTGATACATTTCTTCCGCAGTTTTGAACGGACGTTTTTGCTTCATTTTTGTTTTATACTCAGTCGATTCTTCATTCAGCTGATTTATGGCTTCGATAAACGCAGGATAGTTGATATCTTCTTCCTGGAGTACTTTACAAAAACCTTGTTTTTCAAAGCTATTTGCATTTAAAATTTGATCGCCACGGGAAGCATTCGCACTAAGTGGAATTAAGAGCATCGGTTTTTGCAGACCAAGAAATTCAAAAATTGAATTAGATCCAGCTCTTGATACCACTATATTAGCGGCCGCTAATAAATCAAAGAGTTCATCATAAACATATTCATATGCCTGATATCCCTTGCGTTCTAAGCCCATTAGGTTCCCTTTACCACATATATGAATGATTTGATATGTCTTAAGCAATTCATCAAGAGTCTCATGTATAACGTTATTAATTCGAACCGCCCCAAGGCTTCCACCCATAACAAGCAAAATAGGTTTCTTGTCAGTAAATCCACAAAGTTCTCTTCCTCTTACTGCGTTGCCATGGAAAATCCCTTCTCTTAAAACAGCTCCGATATACTGTGCTTTTTCCTCGGGTAAAGATCTGGCCGTTTCTTCAAAAGTCGTAAATATTTTCGACGATAGCGGCATCGCAATTTTATTTGCTAAACCAGGCGTATAATCCGATTCGTGAATGAAAACAGGTATTTTAAGCATTTTTGCTGCCAATACCACAGGAACCGAAACAAATCCCCCTTTTGAAAAAATAAAATCAGGCCGGATACTTTTTAATATTTTTCTAGCATCAAAAACCCCCTTCACAACGCGGAAAGGATCCTTCATGTTCTCTAATGATATATATCTCCGCAGCTTTCCAACCGAAATGACACGGTAGCTGATTTGTGGGAATTCTTTTTTTATAATTGTTTTTTCGATTCCTTTTTCAGAACCAATATAGGTAATATCCCAATTATTTTTAATAAATTCAGGAATAATCGCCGCGTTCACAGAAACGTGTCCCGCTGACCCTCCACCAGTAAATACAATTTTCTTTTTCAAAACAATCACCTTCCAAACAAAAAATAAGTTCCCTTCATCATACCATAGGTAAACGCAGATACTAGATAGGAAAACTTGAAATCATAAAAGAGATACCCTTTTATGGTCCTGCATGTAAGAAAAATAAAATTTTTATAGATAAATGCACTATTTTCGAACGAGGAAGATGAACAATAAGTTATTCTGTGATAATATAATCCTTAATTGGGGGGAATGATGTTTGACTATATTATCATCGCTATATAATTGGGATATTTGGCTTCAACTTGGGATATCAGCTGCCATATTCCTATTCTTTTTGGCCGTACGAAGTGCTTTTACTCGGTACCTATTTAAATACCTGCTCAGCTTAGCTAGAAGACGCAATATTACATTTGCTGCTAATTTAATGACTGTACTTGAAAAGCCTTTACGCTGGTTGATTGTTTTAATCGGCTTTATTATAGCCAGTCGATATTTTCCCTTTGAGGTTGTATCGCATGAAATCAGAATTCGCTTATTCCGTTCTGCTTTCATTATTCTTGCTACCTGGGCCCTTTTAAATATCAGTACTATCCTCACTTTGTTGTTTCCACAATTAAACAGCAAACTTGATTTAGGGGTCGATCAAATTGTTATACCTTTCATTACAAAAATAATTAATATTATTTTCATTGCCCTTGGTGTTAGTATCGTAGCCGAAGAATGGGGATTTAATGTAAACGGATTTGTCGCCGGTCTAGGACTGGGAGGACTAGCCTTTGCTCTCGCAGCCAAAGATACGATCAGTAATCTATTTGGCGGGATTGTGATCATTACAGAAAAGCCATTTACCATTGGTGATTGGATTAAGACTCCAAGTGTTGAAGGAACGGTTGAGGATATCACTTTTAGGAGTACAAAGGTCCGAACGTTTGCACAAGCACTTGTAACGGTCCCTAATGCAACGTTATCTAACGAACCAATTATCAACTGGTCGAAGATGGGTAAACGTCAGATTGCCTTTCATCTGAGAGTTTCTTATCAAACATCAAGGACAAAGCTTGAAGTACTTACGAAACAACTTGAACAAATGCTTCAGAATCATGAAGGGGTTCATAAAGACACAATCATGGTAAGGTTTGACCAGTTCAGCAGTGCAAGTCTAGATATCTATTTGTATTTCTTTACTACTGTCACTGATTACGCTGGCTATTTGGAAACGAAAGAAAATATTAATTTTAAAATCATGGACATTCTAGAACAATATAATGTAGAAATGGCCATTCCAGCCCAAAATTTAATTTTCAAGAATGAATCAGCACTGCACGAAATGACTGATTTTAACACCTAATCAACTGCCAAGCTACCTTGGCAGTTTTTTTTGCATGCAGAACCTTCTGATTATGTTATACTACTTTCATTCGCAAAAAATAGTTCAGGAGTATGATATGATTCAAACTTACACAACACCACAGAAAATACGACAGCTTATTTTTATATTGGCACCCATTCTCATTACTCAATTAGGCATTTATTCCATGACATTCTTTGATATTATGATGGCCGGTAAATATCGGACCACAGATGTTGCTGGAGTATCAATAGGAAGTTCACTCTGGATGCCTGTTTATACGGGTATAAGCGGTATATTATTAGCCCTTACACCAATTATTTCTCAAAAACTTGGAGCGAAGGATACAAAGTCGATTCCACATTCCGTCATTCAGGCGTTATATTTAGGCCTGGTAATGGCGGCCGTCGTCATGTTCATTGGCTCAATTGTTTTAAATCCTATATTGGAACTTATGAATCTTGAGCAATCAGTCCATAATATAGCCCATGACTATTTAGTCGCTCTATCCTTTGGAATGATTCCTCTCTTCTTATATAATGTCCTCCGATCATTTATTGATTCTCTTGGACAAACCCGTATATCCATGTTCATCACCTTACTTGCTTTACCGATTAATGTTTTATTCAATTACTTATTAATCTATGGAAAATGGGGCTTCCCCGAGCTTGGAGGCGTCGGTTCAGGGTATGCAACGGCTATCACATATTGGGTCATTATGGTAATTGCCATCTTGACGATCGTAAAGGTTCAACCTTTTGCAAGCTATAACCTATTTTCTAAGCTGTATCGTGTTGCATGGAAAGAATGGCGGGAGCTTTTAATGATTGGACTGCCTATCGGCTTAACGATATTTTTTGAGACTAGTATCTTTGCAGCCGTTACCCTTTTCATGAGTAACTATAATACACTGACGATTGCTTCCCATCAAATTGCCATGAATTTTGCTTCATTCCTATATATGATTCCTTTAAGTATCTCGACGGGTCTAACCATTGTTGTTGGCTTTGAGGCTGGTGCTAAACGATATAAGGATGCTCGGATTTATAGCATACTCGGAATTTCTGGAGCAATTGGTCTATCCTTACTCTGTGCCTCCGTAGTCTTTTTCTTCCGGGAGCAAATCGCTTCGATTTATTCGGTTGATTCAGACGTGATCCAGCTTACGGCACATTTCTTGCTATACGCAACCTTCTTCCAACTATCTGATGCGCTTCAAGCACCCATTCAGGGGATACTACGCGGCTATAAAGATGTAACCATCAGCTTTTTCATGTCGTTTATTTCATACTGGGTTATCGGACTGCCTATGGGGATTCTCCTTTCTAAGTATTCATCATTGGGACCCTTTGGATATTGGATCGGATTAATTGCGGGTCTCGCAATAGGAGCAGTCGGCCTTTTCATTAGACTCCTCTATGTTCAACGTTCGCATGACCCTAAAAGAATACAGCATCAAAAAAAGACAAAGAATCTCCTCATATAATGGAGATCTTTGTCTTTTTTATTGGAGAAATACTTTTCGTAAAACATCTTTTCCGCCTGTAATGGGAATCACGCTGCCTGTAATAAAATCAGATTTACTATCACATAAAAACGCAATCACTCTTGCCACATCTTCCCCTGTCCCAGGACGTCCTACGGGAACATCCGTGTCCTGCTCTAGTTGTGCTTCACTAATACTGCTTTCTTTCCATTCGCCGATAATATCACCGGGACAAACCATGTTGGCAGTAATTCCATAGGAAGCTTCTTCAAGTGCAAGGGTCTTAGTTAAGGAGGTCAACCCTGTTTTGGCTGCAGCAAAGGCAGAGCGGTAAATCCAACCAGGCGCCGTTTCCGAACGATCAAACCCTAAGGTAATAATTCTCCCCCAGCCATTATTCCTCATATGCGGCACAATTTCCTTTGCCATGTAGAAAAAACCCGTTAAATTACCATTCATTAAGTAATTCCACTCTTCACTCGAATACTCGAGCATCGGTTTTCGTTCATGAATATAAGGACCTGCGTTGTGGATAAAAACATCAATTCGCCCAAATGATTGAATGACTGTATTCACCACTGAATGACAATCCTTTTCGTCTGCTGCATCACCACGAATTGCAATTGCTTGTACACCATAAGATTCAATTAGTTCAACTGCTAATTGCTCAGCCTGAACCTTGCTTTCTTTATACGTTACCGCAATATTCATTCCCGTTTCTGCAAGTACACAGGCAGTCTTTCGTCCAATTCCTGTTGCTCCTCCAGTTATAACAGCTACTTTTATCTTCACAAAATTTTACCTCTTCATATAAAGTATTTAGATACGTTATATTATACATAATTATTCTTCAGACACTAAATTTAAGAGTTATTCGGCTTTCCTCCCATTAACGGTCAGAGAGGCATATGCATACAATGGTATTACTTGAAACCTAACGAAAGGAGGAAGAAATGATGTTTCCCTGGAATATGCTTTTTTCAAAAAATAAGCAAACAGATTTTACAAATAAGATGAATCCGAATGACGTTCAATCGTTTATCAATCAATTATTTTCTCAGGTCATTCCAGAAAACATGCAGCAAATGATGAATCAGAAGCAGGCGGAAGGATTCCCCTCTTTTCAAGGAATGGAGCAAGCTGCAAAAGAACAACAACAGCAAGCTACCAATCCCCTTCAGGCGACCGTTTTCGAAACACATACAGACGTGTATGTACGTATTCCATTAAAAGATCCAGCTTCAGTTAAGCAGATGAAAATCTATCATACATCTAATCAATCAATAGTTGAAGGTTTCCCAGGACCAGGTGACCGGCATGTCATTACCCTTCCTGCTACCGTGAAGAAAAAAGGGGCTTCCGCTCACTATAAAGATGAAACATTAGAAATAAAACTACAGAAGAATAATGATCTTCAGTATTCTGAAATTGACGTGTCAGGATTATGATCCTATCCAGCTGTCCAGATAGAGTGAAATCAGACCGGAATCATCCATTCATAGAACGCAAAAAAAGCCAGACCAATATGGCCTGACTCTCCTAATTTTCCAAACATTATTTTCCGATGAACATTTGAGTCCAGTAGTTTCCTGATTCTACGTGTCCAACACCAATGTGAGTAAAGTTTGAACTTAAGATATTCGCACGGTGACCTTCACTATTCATCCAAGATGTTACCACTTGTTGAGGTGTTGTTTGTCCCATTGCGATATTTTCTCCTGCAGCACTATAGTCGATTCCGAAAGACTTCATCATATCAAACGGAGAACCATACGTAGGGCTTGTATGATCAAAATAATTCTTATCTTTCATATCTTGTGATTTGATGCCTGCAACTTTACTAAGTTCAGTATCCATTTCTAATGCTTTTAGTCCTTGTTTTGACCGTTCCGCATTTGTCAAAGCAACAACTTCTTTTTCAAATGCACTGATTTCAGAATTTACGTCTTCACTAGGAGCCGCTTCTTCTTTAGTTGTTTCTTCTTTTGCCGGTTCTTCTGTTGTAGTTGTTTCAGGTGTTTGTACCTCTTCAGCAGGTGTTTCTACTGCCGGAGTTTCTTCTTTTACCGGTGCTTTTACTTCTTCTTTCACTGG
>NZ_JAZVJO010000421.1:0-5367 GCF_059453735.1 Peribacillus sp.
CTAACGTTTTATTGAAAATGGAGTCAACTTAGCGTTACTTTTAAGGCACTTTTTAGCCTTATGTGTGCACTTCAGTCTGATTTGTGTGCAGAACTTTCCTATTTCTGTGCACTTCAGCTCGATTTGTGTGCAGAACTTTCAATTTTCTGTGCAAAACTCCCCATTTTCTGTGCTAGGCGTTCAATCTCTCTAAAACTCAAAAAAACGTCCCGCCAACTTTCAGCGGGACGTACAGTTTATTTAGCTTACTTTATACCAGCCCATGCCCATGGACCCTTCGCCTAGGTGGGTGCCGATGACAGGACCGAAGTAGCTGATGTCGAATTCTACTTCTGGGTACTGAACCTGTAGTTCGGCTTTCCATTCGATTGCCTCTGCTTCGCGTTTGGCGTGAATGATGACCGCTTTGTATACGCCGCCATCTTCATTGATCGCTTCGCCAAGCAGTTCAGCAATACGCTTCATCGCTTTTTTTCGCGTGCGAATTTTTTCGAAAGGGACGATAACTTTGTCCTTGAAATGAAGCAGCGGTTTAATTTGCAGTATGCTGCCAACTAAAGCTGCAGCCGCACTCAAACGGCCGCCTCGTTGTAGATGACTCAGGTCGTCTGCCATGAAAAAGGCATTCAGTGATTTTTTAATCTCATTCATGCGTTCAATAATCACTTCCGGCTCTTTTCCGTCTAAAGCCATCTGCGCCGCCTCAAGAACATAGAACCCTTGAATACGACAACTCAGTTCTGAATCGAAAGCATATATGTCAATTCCGTCCACTAATTCTCCTGCTGAAATCGCCCCTTGATAGGTACCGCTGATTCCGCTTGAGAGGTGAATGCTGATGATCGCATCATAATCCTGCTTCAGTTCTTCGAATCTCTCCATAAATTGACCGGTCGATGGCTGTGAAGTCGTGGGAAGCTTTTCTACTTTTTTTACTTCTTCGTAAAATTCATCTGCCGTAATATCAATTTCTTCACGATACGCTTCTTTGCCAATGATGACGTTAAGTGGAACCATATGTATGTTTAATCGTTCTCTAATATCCTTAGGAATATATGCAGTACTATCCGTAACAATTGCCGTTTTCATAAACGTCTATCATCCTCATTTCCATTTTCTATTCCCCGACATGGGCTGACCTCTATCATAGCTGAAAATATTCCCAATTGCATTAATAAGTTTGTGGAAATACTCTCCTTATTAAGCAAAAAAAAGTGCCTTCCCACATGGAAAGGCGACCTCTATCAGTCTATTATTTCACTTCAACCCAGCCATTTTTAATCGCAAGTACAACAGCTTGAGTCCGGTCATTTACATTCATTTTTTGGAGGATGTTACTCACATGGTTTTTAACGGTTTTTTCACTAATGAATAGTGTTTCACCAATTCCACGGTTACTTTTACCATCTGCTAAGAGCTGAAGCACTTCACATTCGCGGCGCGTAAGCAGATGCAACGGCTTTCTGATTTCAGGTGCGTAACGCTCATTACCTGAATGTTCTTCCATAGCTAGTCTGCGGTACTCTTGAACAAGATTATGCGTTACCTTAGGATGTAAGTAAGATCCTCCGTCAGCAACCACTTTAACTGCATCTACTAACGCATCTGCATCCATTTCTTTCAATAGATACCCTTGTGCACCTGTTTTCAGTGCATGCGTTACGTAGTTTTCATCATCGTGAATGGAAAGAATGATGACTTTTGTATCTGGGTAGCGTTCAATTAACATACGAGTTGCCTCGACTCCATTGATACGCGGCATATTAATGTCCATGATGACTACATCTGGATGATGGGCCTCAACTAGGCTCATTGCTTCACTTCCGTCATCGCCTTCTGCTACTACGTCAAATGACGCTTCAAAATCTAGTATGCGTTTTACACCTTCACGAAAAAGTTGATGATCGTCAATAATAATAATATTTGTTTTCAAATGTGACGCCCCCTTTGTTTCCTTGGTACTTCTCTTTTTAATTTTCTTTTTTATATGGAACCTGGATACACACAAGTGTACCTACACCAGGATGTGAATCAATCGTTAGCTCTCCTTCGAGCAGTTCAACTCGTTCACGCATTCCCATTAAACCAAATGATCCTTCTTTTTGAATCGAAGAATCAAAGCCAATTCCGTCATCCTTTATCATAACCATTACGAGCTCAGCGGCGATCGAAAGCTTGACCTGAATATTTTGCGGTTTTGCATGTTTAAGAGCATTCTGAATCGATTCTTGAACCAATCGGAAGAAAGCGACTTCCATGTCAGATGGCAAGCGTTTTTCTTCACCAATATTAATAAAACTTAAATGAACACCCGTATTATAATCTTCGGTTGTTTGCAGGTATTTTCTGAGGGTTGGAATCAATCCTAGATCATCCAGCGCCATCGGTCTTAGGTCATAAATAATTCGGCGAACCTCATAAAGTGCATTTCGTACCATTACTTTTAGATTACGGATTTCTGCCAGCGCTTCTTCACTACTGCGTTCTCGGTATATCCGATCAATCAGATCGGAACGCATCATTACGTTAGCAAGCATTTGGGCTGGACCATCATGAATTTCACGCGAAAGCTTCTTTCGTTCTTCCTCTTGAGCCTCAATAATTTTTAAACCGAAATCCTGTTTTCTTTTAGCATCTTCAAGTGCCTCCCCAACAAACTTTAAATCGCTCGTTAGGTAATTTAACACAACAGAAATTTGAGAAACAAGATGAGCTGCACGGTCGATTGTTTGCAATAGACTCTTTAGTCTTCTCTCAAGATCGTCACGCCGATCTCGAAGCTGCCTTTCTAACTGACGAGTCATCTGCAGATCTACCTGTAGTTTATGGGCTCGTTCATAGGCATCACGAACTTGTTCTTCGGAAAACTTATCAAAGTGCATACTCACTTCAGACAAACGTTTCCTAGCAAATCTGGCCTTTGTATCCAAGATGTCGCTTTCTTCTATTACATCTCCCACTCTGACGCGAATTTGCTCAAGTTCTTTTGCCATCGATTCATAATCTTTTCGGCATTGTTCTTCAATTTCAAAAATATCATCTTTACTGCTTCCCACAGTGCTAATCATGGTTTCTAATATCATGTCCAATGCTTTAACATCGACTTTTTTCATGGACATAGAGACCCCTCCGCCTGCACCAACAATTTTCACTGCATCAGTTTTTATATGTCGGTTTATGTACACTTATTTCATTCCTTTTCATTATTAGAAATGCCTCATCCTGTCTACTTAATCAGTTCTTGTCATTTCCAATATCCAACCATTACAATTTACTCACTTACTGTCTGAATTGTATCAAAAGAACGTACATTACATCAATTAACTAAAATATTGTTCAGCTATTTATACCTGCGCTGATTGTCGAATTTTCTTGTAATTGGATAGCTTTTTCCTATTTTTTAACCTTACTAGAAAGTTCTAGTCTATTCTATTATCCTAATGCATTATGTATAAAACAAGCAAATCGAAGGATAAATCATAATTAGACAAAAAAGATAATTATTTTAAATTCAGCAAACGTTGAAACCCTTGTTATTACTGGATTTTCTAAGCAACTGAGGTCAAATGTCGAAAAAAATTGATTGATTTTTACGGAAAATATTCTTTTAAGCATATGTAACTAAGTCAATATATATAGGAATTCTTTCATTATATCATGTAAAAACTTACATTATATTAAGATACCAATACAATATCTTACCGTTTGATTACGAATAATATGATTATCAAAATTGATTTGCTCGTGTAATCCCTAAGCCTTATACTATATGAAACAAACGAACGGAAGGGTGACAAAGGATGCTCTCTGAGTATTTAACGGTAAAGGGAACAGCCATTCATGAAATTATTATTGATAAATCACGCTTTATTGCCCATATTTCACGTACCGAAACCGAAGATGAGGCTCAAGCATTTATCGCCTCCATTAAAAAGCTTCATAAAGATGCCACACATAATTGTTCGGCCTACTTAATCGGCGAACGTGACCAAATCCAAAAAGCCCTGGACGATGGTGAACCAAGCGGCACAGCAGGTGTCCCGATTCTTGAAGTGATTCGCAAAAAAGGACTGAAGGATACGACTGTAGTTGTCACACGTTATTTCGGAGGAATCAAACTCGGTGCAGGCGGATTAATTCGGGCATACAGCCGATCAGCATCTGAAGGAATTAACGCTGCGGGCATCGTTGAACGTACACTTATGAAAGTTATGAACGTTCAAATCGAATATCATTGGCTTGGTAAGCTTGAAAATGAATTACGGGCCTCAACGTATATCATTAAAGACATACAGTATCTTGAAAAAGTTTCAATCCTTATCTTTGTAAAAGAAGATCTTGTTGAAACATTTTCTAACTGGATAACAGAACTGACTAACGGACAAGCAGCGCTTATAGAAACGGGCACACAATATCTTGAACAAAGTAAGGCATAATCGCTTTCTTCTTCAACTATTCCTAACTTTAGTGTTTTTACCAGTAAACTACCACATGAAAAAGAAATATTTATTTTACTCATTGAATAAATCAATGTAGAATGTAATTCGGTATAATTTTTACCCCACAGACGAAATATTAAACTACTTATATTCTTATATTATGAAAATGACATTCTAGGGAATGACTTTTAAAGGAGAAGAAACAATGTCTACTACAAGACGTGTATATAAAGTGAGGAAAACTAGAAGGAAAAAACGAAGAAAAGCTCTTTTATTTTTCATTCCAATATTGATTCTTGTTTTAGCAGCCTCTTCGTATGCAGCCGTTTTATATACGAAAGCTCAAAATATATTTGATGCATCTTATGAATCAGTTGGTACATCTTCTAAACGAGACAGTGCCGTTAATCCGATGGCAGACAATATATCAATATTGTTTATCGGTGTGGATGACAGCAGTGAACGAAATTACCAAGGTAACTCCCGTTCAGATGCATTGATGTTGGCCACCTTCAATAAAAAACAGAAATCAATAAAGCTCGTGAGTATTCCACGTGACTCGAATGTATATATTCCTTCACGTAATACAACATCAAAAATTAACTCAGCACATGCTTTCGGTGGACCAAAGTCTACAATTGAAACTGTCGAAGAGTTATTAGATATCCCAGTTGATTATTATGTCAGAATGAACTTTAACGCCTTTATTGACGTCGTCGATGCACTAGATGGCATTGACGTAAATGTCCCTTACGAAATCAATGAAATGGATTCCAACGATAAAAAGGGCGCGATTCACTTAGAACCTGGCCTGCAAACTCTTGATGGCGAAGAAGCCTTAGCCATTGCACGTACACGTAAGCAGGATAGTGATATCCAGCGTGGAGAACGTCAACAAGAAATTCTCAAAGCAATTGTGGCCAAAGGA
>NZ_JAZVJO010000422.1:0-12948 GCF_059453735.1 Peribacillus sp.
TTTGGCTTGGAGCTTTTTTGATTTAGAGTGAATCTTTGATTACCTTTTTATAATGAAGAACAGAGAGGATGCCGAAAATGGAGTATAACCCTGTGTATAGGACCATAACAATAATCATCGGTGTCCACACCTCTGTACCAAATAAAAACCATCCTGATTGTACGGCGAAGTAACTATGAAGCAACCCGACGATAAGCGGAATCCCAAAGTTAAAGAGTTGTTTAAACTGGATACCTCTAATTAAATCACCTTGGGTAAACCCTAGCTTTCTCAGAATCGTGTAATTGCCCTTTTCTTCTTGGCTTTCGTCCATCTGTTTAAAATAAAGGATACATCCAGAGGTAATTAAGAAGGTTAATCCTAAAAATCCGACGATGAACATGATTAGACCCATACCCATTTTTGTGGCATTCTTCACTTGTAGTTGAGAAGAGCTGGCTGAATCTTCAATCGGAAGCTGAGAGAATAATTGATTTGCTTCTTCAAGTTTTTCTTTATCGTTAATATCAATCCCAATATAGGTATTGGAAGGTGGTTGATCTTCGGGATCACTATCTTTTTTCAAACGCTCGTATACCGTTGGGTCAACAATAATAACCACAGGGACATTAAAGTTTGTAAAATTAGAGGAAAGAAGGGTTTTATCTTTTAAACCGAGATAGGTCTGTGGAATGACTTCATTCTGACCTTTAAGTTCTATCATTCCGGAATCTTTAAATTGCATCAGCTCTTGAACCACACTGCTGTAACCGCTGAATAGGACTTCATTCTCAGTCACATCTACTCCTTTAATAGCTCGATCGCTAACGATTGGCAGGATTAACCTAGTTGGGTTAATGTCCAATGCTAATGGGCCCGCATTTGAATCCAATATCCCTTTTATATTGACAGATGCATTGATGACTTCAATTTCATGCGCTGTAAAATCAATATGGTTCATTGTGAATGTTTCTTTTGCCATGTCAGCATTCTGGACATTATCAAGAGAAAAATCTGAAGGTACATCAGATACAGCCAGTTTTTCAGCCGAGTAATAAGAGATATAGGTTAATGATAAAAGCCCAATGGCAAGAGCTGACACAGTCGTGATAATCGTTAACAATAAACTATTTGATTTCATTCGGAACATGATTGAAGAAAGAGAAAGCACTTCATTAATGGATAAATATCCGTTTTTATTTTTTCGGATAATATTAAAGATAAAGCTGACAGATCCTTTATAAAATAGGTAAGTACCGATAATAACAGAACCCAATATAAAACTCATAGCCATAAAAAAATCAGACGCCGCGGAGAAATTACTTGTAAATAATTGAGATGACACATAATAACCAGAAATAATGAAGAGGATGCCGACTATACCAATTGTTATTTCAACAAAGGAAACCTTCTTCACCTTTTCTTCAGTTTTTGCTTTTTCGTTAAATAACGATAAAATACTTTGTCTTTTAATAAATCTGTAATTCATGAGCATAATCAACAGATAGATAACCCCAAAAACGACCAATGTTTGACTAACTGCTTGAGATGAAAATTGAAAGGCCGCAATCGATTGAACACCTGTGACTTTAAATAAAATCATCAGAATTAATTTAGAACCAATTAATCCTCCAAAAATTCCAAGGATGACAGAACCGGAATAAAGAATAAAATTCTCTATGCTAAGAATCCGGAAGATTTTCCCCTTTGTCATTCCGATTAATTGGAATAAGCCGATTTCTTTACTTCGCCGTTTGATAAAGATGGTGTTCGCATATAAAAGAAATATGGAAACAATCGTGACAAGTAAATAAGAGGCAGCCCTGGCGGAAGCGCCGCCTTTGATTGTACCTTTTGCCTCATCCATGGAAGGGTCAAATTGTAGTGTAACAAAGGCGAAGTAAAGAGAGGTACTAAAGATTAGCGCAAAGACATAGAGCGTATAGTTTTTTAGGTTTTTTTTCAGATTTCGAAAAATGAGGTGATTAATGCTCATTTTGCACCCCTCCAAGTACGCCCTGAGTCTTTAAGATATCTTTAAAGAATGCCTGCCTTGTTTCTTCCCCTTTCATTAATTGGGTATAAATTTGCCCGTCCTTAATAAAAATGACTCGGCTGCAGTAACTAGCGGCGACAGGATCGTGAGTGACCATAAGGATGGTAGCTTTTCGTTTTTGATTTAACTCGCTCATTTTATTTAACAAATCTGTTGCGGATTTAGAATCTAATGCGCCAGTCGGTTCATCCGCGAAGATAATACTAGGTTTGTGAATAAAGGCGCGTGCCGCAGAGGTCCGCTGTTTTTGACCACCGGATATTTCACTTGGGTATTTATTACTTAACTCAAGGATTCCTAATTCCTTGGCAAGAGTATCAAAGAGCTGATTAGCTTCCTTCTTTGGCGTCTTGGTGATGGATAAGGGTAAAAGAATATTCTCTTTGACGGTCAATGTGTCTAATAGGTTGTATTCTTGAAAAATAAAACCAAGATGATTCTTACGAAACTCCGCTAATTTCTTTTCTTTCATACTGGTCATTTCTTTTCCTTCAATCATAATCGTTCCTGAGCTGATTTTATCGATGGAGGAAAGGACATTGAGCAAAGTTGTTTTTCCTGAACCGGAGGCCCCCATAATACTAACGAATTCCCCTTTTTGTATACTAAGGTCAATTCCCTTTAACACTTCTTGTTTATTGAATTTGTTTCCAAAACTTTTATGGATTTTCTGTGCATGTAAAATTGTCATCTGCCTTCACTCCTTTTCTTCTATGTCCTAAGTATAAAAGGGTTGGGAATTCTTTTCCTTCGATTGTCCGAACAAAATGGAAAAGCATGTGACAATTTTGTCACATGCTGGAGATATTCACAAATTCATTTTTTTTGGGAAAAGTAAGAGTGAAGGTTGTTCCTTCTTCAAGTGTTGATTGAACATCAATCCGAATTAAGAGGGACTTTGCTGCTTTATGGGTTAAATACAGACCCATACCAGTTGCGGCTGAGTCTCGATGAATGCTAGTTGAGGTAAAGCCTTTTTCAAAAATACGTGGTAAATCTTTTGGATTAATTCCGCATCCATAATCCTTCACCTCAAGTATCGTATGGTCATCATGTTGAAAGCTCGTCAGTACAATGTCAGACGCTTCACTGTATTTAATAGAGTTGGTTAAAAGCTGTCTAATGATAAAAGCCAGCCATTTCGCATCACTAAGCACTTCAGTTGTAGTTAAGTTAAGATCAAAACCGATCCCTTTTTGAATACACCATGACTGAAGCATTTTTATCTCGTCATAGATAATCGTTTCCAAGCTAAGTCGATCAATATGCAAATCATTTTCAATAAACAATACCCTTCTATTATGAAGCTGCTGATCCAGCAGAAGGTGAATCCGCAGCCATTCATAGGTTAAATGAGTTTTGAGAGATCCTTTTTCTAAGCGGTCAATCATTAAACGCATAGCCGTTAACGGTGTCTTCACTTCATGAATCCAAGCCAGTAAGTCATCTTTCTCTTGGTCTAGATTTGTTTGACTTTTTGACATTAAGTCTCCCAGTAATTCGGATTGACTGTTAATACTTTCTTCGATGATCTTTTCAAAGGGACTCCCAGGTTCAGGAATATTGGTTAAATCAAGATTGTTTTCTCGATCTTCTAAGGCTTTATAAAATAGTGTTTCTTTTTTATAACGTATGAATAGAAAGAGGAAAAACATGAGTGTGGTTAAAAAAACAATATAGAGAACAGCTGTTAATGGAATGGCTGAATCAAGATAAGTAACAAAAAGGATGGAAAGCTGGAGAAATAGGAAAAAGAGAATCCAGCTGACTCTTTCCAGCAAGTATTTCCTTATCATCGCTCTGCCTCTTCAACCGCCATATACCCTTGTCCAACCTTTGTTTCAATAAAACGACCTAAATTGATATCATCCAATTTTTTTCGTAATCGATTAACATTAACCGTGAGGGTATTATCACTGACAAAGCGTTTATCGTCCCATAAACTATTCATTAAATCATCTCGACTAACAATTTTATTTTTCTGATCTATTAATTTTTTTAAGATGAACATTTCATTCTTCGTTAACTCAATAGAGGTCGTATCCGTTGTGACTAGATTACTTTCGTAATGCACAGCAGCGCCGCACCAAGTCTTCAGTTCTATTTTTTCTGTATTGTAGTTGTAAACACGACGAAGGATGGCTTGAATCCTAGCAATAAGCACATCAAAATGAAAAGGCTTCTGGATAAAATCATCCGCCCCCAGCTGCATAGACATAACAATATCGGTGGGATGATCCCGTGACGATAAAAAGATAATCGGAACATTGGAATGAGCACGAATCATCCGGCACCAATGAAATCCATCGAACTTGGGCAGCTGAATATCAATAATGACAAGGTCAGGTTTACACTCGGTAAATTCTTGAATCACTTTATTAAAATCATGTATACCAAACACTTCATAGGACCATTGCGTTAATCGTTCTTCAATCTCATTAAAAAGAGTCGTATCATCTTCAATTAATAAAAGTTTAAACAAACTATTCACCACCGTTTACCGCTTTCCTAAAGTATAGCCTAAAACCCTTTTCTGTTCTACAAAGGAATAAATGGAATAATTTAACGAATATCTGTTTAGTTTTTCTGTAAAATGGATAAATATGAAATATATTACTGAGAGCGAGGGGATAGTTTGATCGTTTGGAGAGGCTTTGGTATTTTCAGTATACTCATTGCGGCTGCTTTTGGTTTGTTATTTAGTTGGATTCTTCCCATGGCAGGTGCAGACACCTTTCATAAAGATACTCCTTTTGTCTTTTCGCTATTTATATCAGGCATCATCGTCTGGTTTTTGGGTAAGAAACTGAACCGTGACTCTGACAAGATTCTTGTCGATCAAGAGACAGGTACTCAGTATAAGGCAGGTATTCGTCATAGTCTCCTCTTTATTCCGATGCAGTTTTGGGGACCGATCTTTATGATAGGCAGTATCTATATGCTAGTGAAAATTTTAGTCTAGTTGATATGAAATAGTGAAATGAACGGAATAAAGTTTTTTTAAAAAAAGAGGACCTCGGTCATTGTACCGAAGTCCTCTTGGTGTGTATATGTTGTGCATAATTCAGGCAGCTTTTACTGTGTCACCTGTTTGTTTTAATTTTGGAGATAATTTTTTTATGTGTCCAACGATCATCGAACCAAATGGTAATAATGAAATCAATTTAATGATGGTTATACTTATAACGAGACCCATCAAAAACAAGGCGAGGACTCGGGTGCTGGTGTGGTTGAACCATGTAACCGTATAGGGCGCAAGGTGCCTTAGTATTTGCCAGTGCAGCAGGTAAATTCCAAAAGAATAGTTGCTAATGAATTGAATGACACGGAAATTAGGAATGAGTTGTCCCCAGGCCAAGATTACTGCAGTAAATGACAAGACAACAGGGAATAAATCCAACCTTAATGAATTGATTCGTGCATTTCCTGATTCAAATGAAAAGTAGAAGTAGAGGACAGATAAAGCAGCCAGAATGAGAGTGAACCACTTATAGGATAATAATTCCATCTGTAACTTCTTATAGTGTTTCCCAATGATAAAAGCAAGTGTAAAGTAGCCAAACCATGCAGTGAACGGTAATTTCATAAGTCCTTGATGTTCATTCACAAAAGGAATATTCATTTTCATAAAACCTAAATGAACAGCCATTGTGAGAAGACTCACCGGCAGTAACCACTTCATTGATGGTTTAAAACGAACAACTAGATAATGTAAAACGTAAAATTGAAAAATAATGAAAATGAAATACCCTATAAAGGTACCCATTACAATGTTATTGAAGATTTTAAGTTCAAGGAAGACGTTAGGGTTAAAGTACTTAGCATTAAAACCATCGATAATGGCAAATGATACAAAGGGCAGAAAAATGAACTTTAATCGTTTTTGCCAAAATTGATTTGGTAATCTATCTGGATAGCGGTTTGCCAAGATTATTTCGGATAAGACAATGAAGGTTGGTGTGGCGAAACATAATAGGGCCCGAAACACATCATAATAATCAATGTCTGGATGTCCTGCATGTCTTGAATTTAAGGTTGTACTGTGTAAAAAAACGATACATAAACAGGCAATTACTCTTAGGAGATTCCATTCTTTAATCACGGGATATAGTTAACCTTTCCTGTTGTGTTTTTTAAAAATATTCATATATTAAAATAACAGATATTTTAAGGGAAGACAATAAAAATTAAAACATACTGAAAAGAGACTATGAAAGTACTAATGTTGTTTAGAGTATGGAAGAACAGGGATATGTGTGTCTGAAACCAGCAGATTCTGCTAAATATAATGGAGTATTAAGGAGTCATTGTCAGTAAAAAAAATTATTGTATGAAAGTCACGAAAAAAAGACTGTCTAGGAGTTCCATGACAGCCGAAAAAAGTGAATCCCTCTTACTTAAAAGAAATTGTCATTAATATTGCATTTCCATTTTTAACTTTTACTATAGCTACAGGTGCATGACCAGCAGCGGCTGCTTCCATTTCTTTTGCTTTGTCCGAAGGCGCATAAAAATTGTCTAAGCCATATTTAATTTGGAGTGATGAACTTGTTGTGTCGTAGGGGATGTGTAGACGTCCTTTTAGATAGGTTCCTTTAAGCGGCTTTTCTTTTGTTACTAAAGCTACTTCGTAAAGGTCTGCGTTGTTTTGATGCAACTGTACATATACGTTTTTGTAATTTCCTCTATTTTTGTTTGTTAGTAATGAACGGGTAGAATCATCGAGCAAACTGCTATCCACCGATTCTATTTCATATTGTAGATTGACATAGCTTCCACGAAACAAATCGGTTGGATCGACTGGAACGGTTTTTAAATGTATCTCATCACCGGTTACTGTTGTCCATACGTGAGGGGCGGCTAAAAACAAGAGAATTAAGACAGGTACGGAAAAGACTATAAGCGGACGAAGAAAACGATTATTTTTCAATAGTTTCCCTCCTTTTTTTTCGCTGCTTTTCAAAGAAGAAGCCAAAGCCTAGAAGAATAATTCCGCCAATCATGAAGGTGAAGGATGTTGGCAGGAACTCTAAGGAGTTTAGATAGTATCTGAAGATCAATGTACAAATTATTACAATACTAGTTAAACTGCCTCTTTGAATAAGGTAAAGAAGAAAGATGAAATAGAAAAGAGAAAACCAGATACCGAAGTCAAAGGTTAAGATAATAGCCGTGATTCCGTGAAGTATATGTCCTTGGATTTGAGTGATTTTTTCTGCTCTTAAAGGAAGCGGGAGGTATACGAGAAGGATACCCAGGATAAATAATAGGGACGGGATGATGGTGGCTGAATAATCAGGTGAGAATTTTGGAACAAATTCTAGAAGGAATAACACAAAGGTGTTAATGGATAAGGCATTGATGAAAAAGATAAGAATAACAGGGTAGGCAGATCCTCTGAGTAAAACATATAATGTTGGTAAAAACAGTAGAATAGCAAGCGGATAAGATTTTTCATCAAGAAACATACTGCCATTGATATAGATAAAAAGCAGGAAAGAGGTAAATATTAAAATTGCTGCATCTTTTAAATACCAGCCAATAACGATTGTCCCAATTGCCCATAATAAAAACGAATGGTTAAAGTTAATACTAATGTTAAACATTTGTTCTATTAGAAAAATCCCAGCTCCAAATACTAAGATACCAATATAATGAAGGCTTCTTGCGGTTTTAGGAAATTCCCTCGTAACAAAAACCCCGGCCGTATTGACCAATATCAGAAACAGAATGATGATAAACAGCTTAACTGATTTAGTTAGATACATCCAATTGCTTGCCACAAACGTTAAAACGCCTAAACCAATTAGAAGAGCTCCAATTGCTGCTAGTACGGTAATGAATTGGACATTTTTGACCTCATAGATTGATAAAATCCTATCTGATTCCTTATCCACAATAAACTGTTCTTTTTCAAGGTACTTTAGTTCATGTTCAAGAAAGTCATATTGTTTTTTTGTGATCTGTTTTTTATTCAAATTACCAACTCCTTCCTATCATCCTATTATACATAAGCAATTTGAAAAGTTACTAGTAGAAATATAAATCTCCAGTCCCCCGCTCATTCCAATTATGGCATTGGGTGAATAGTTTTGTTGGTTTGCAGTCTGTCGAAATAGAAGCGTAGAACGTAAGGTCGTCATCTTAATCGCATCTGGATCAGCCTTTTAGTTACATTCTAGAGGCTGCCATTGAATTAACGTCATAAAGGGATCTTCGAATAGAAGACCCCTTTTATAACAGCTAGCCCTAAATTTTAAACTTTAAATATTGCTACAGAAGCATTTAGTTTTTCTGATAAGCTTGCTAATGATTGCGATGTTGCAGCAGTTTCTTCACTAGCTGCTGCTGCTTCTTCACTAGCTGCTGCGATACTTTCGATTGACCTCATCGCATCAACTGAGTGTACGGACTGCTGCTCACTTGCAGAAGCAATACTTTCAATAGACTTCATCACTGCTTTTGATTGTTCAGACTGCTTTTGACTAGCTAACTCAATTTCGGCTGTTTTATTTGAAGCATGCACAACCATCCTTGCAATCGACTCGAAGGCTTCACCCGTTTTAATAGAGTTATCCACCCCATATTGCACGGCCGAAACACTGCTTTTAGTGCTGGCTTGAATGCCTTGTATAATGTCATGTATTTCCTTAGTTGATTCTCTACTTTTCTCTGCTAAACTCTTCACTTCATTTGCCACAACAGCAAAACCTTTGCCCTGTTCTCCTGCACGTGCGGCCTCAATCGCTGCATTTAATGCTAAAAGATTCGTCTGGTTAGATATATCTTCAATAACCTTTATAATTTCCCCGATTTTACTAGTATCCTGTTCAAGGATAGACATCTGCTCTCTTACTGTGGTCATACCATCAATGGAGTGTTTAACAATATCACGGCCATTCTGAGATTCAATAGATAGAGACTGTCCAATGACTGCAGTTTCTTGAGCTGTTTTAGCCACTGTATCAATGACGGTGTTTAACTCTTTAAATAAGCTAAACATTGTTTGTGCATCGTTCGCTTGAACATCAGCACTATTTGAAATTTCTGTAAATAACTGAGTGATTATTTGAGCATCATTCGCCTGAGTTGAAGCACTACTTGCCACTTCTTCAGTTGTAGCTGATATTTCTTGGGCTGACGCGGCAACATTCTCTGCTGATTGTGAAATACTACTGATTGTTTTTCTAAGGCTCGTGGTC
The DNA here is from genome assembly GCF_059453735.1 of Peribacillus sp. NCBI lineage: Bacteria > Bacillati > Bacillota > Bacilli > Caryophanales > Bacillaceae > Peribacillus > Peribacillus sp. The sequence continues at coordinate 9,238 of NZ_JAZVJO010000422.1, forward strand.
ATCGCTTGAATGGATTTAGCTAACTCGCCTACTTCATCTTTAGAGTCGATCGCAGTTGTCACCGTAAAGTCACCTTCAGCTACTTTACCAACTAGACCAACTACCTCTCTAAGTGGTCTTACAATCAGTTGAGAAATTAGATATCCCAAACCAATGCTGAATAAGAATGAAATGATTAATACAATAGTTGTAGTGGTCCTAGTAGAAACATATGCTTCTTTTGAGTCAGTGTTTGATTTTTCAGCCTTCTCGACATTGAAGTCACTCAAGTCTTTTATAAAATTTTCAACTTTATCTCCTTTTGCTTTGAATTCAGGAACGATTGCTTGATAACCTTTCAAATCATTTGCATACCCTAATTTTATTGTTTCGTCTAGGATAGTGTAATAGTCAGTAAAAGCCAAGTCTAGGTCTTTAAGTATCTTTTTTTCTTCGTCTATAAGATAACTACTTGAATACAACATTACGTCAGATTCAATTTCCTTTTGAATTTCTCTTATCATTGCTTGATACTCATCCTTAGCTTCAGGCCTTTTTGCGACAAAAACTAAATCGCGTATGTTTACACGTATACGCTGATAATTGGTTTCGACCCTACCTAATGTGCTTATCGGAATGACACGCTCAGTATACATGAAATCAAGTCGATCATTAGATTTCTTCATGTTATCCATCCCGTAAATCCCAACTATTCCTATAATAATAGCCATTACTACAAAGGCGCTTATTAACTTCACCGATGTCTTCAAATTTTTAAACCAATTCATTTTAAAATCCTCTACTTTCATACTATGTATTTATCTCAGGTGACTTCACAAAACATTTGAAACTCCTTGGGGAAAAATCTAACGTAAGGGAAATACTACTTATGGATGAGGAAATACTTTTGTATCTCTACTTTTTGTTAGAAAAAGAATCCTATGCTCTCCTTGGGTGACAAGTCTGATAATGTACATAGTTATATCGGCTATGGTTGAAGATTTTAAATCAATTAGATTTGACCATATTTGGTAAAAAAATACTTATTACATATATTTATAGAAAAAAGAGCCAAGGATGATCATCCCTGACTCTTTTTTCTATAAATATTAGACGCCTTTAAAGGCTAGACGATAAACCTCGGCTAATTCGGTTACGAGGGGAAGCTTCGGATTAGCCGTTGTGCACTGATCTTCAAATGCCCGATCTGCTAAGTATTCAACCTTGCTTTCGAAATCAGCCAGATCGACACCATTCTGTTCAATACTCATCGGAATATTCATCTCTTTGGCTAACTTTATGATCGCCTGTATAAGACTTTCTACTCCTTCTTCTGTTGTGCGTGCAGGAAGCCCGAGCATCATGGCTATTTCTGCATAACGCTTGTCAGCAATGAAGTGGTTATATTTCGGGAACGCTGTGAATTTTGTTGGTTTTGTCGCATTATAACGAATAACATGCGGTAATAAAATCGCATTAGCCCGTCCATGGGCGATATGAAATTCAGGTCCAAGCTTGTGGGCAAGACTATGATTAATACCTAAGAATGCATTAGCAAAGGCCATGCCGGCAATTGTAGAAGCATTATGCACTTTCTCCCGTGCTAATTCGTCGCTTCCATCTTTGTAGGCTTTAGGCAGATAGTCAAAGATAAGCTGGATGGCTTTTATCGCCAGTCCGTCCGTATAATCATTTGCCATACAAGATACATAGGATTCAATGGCGTGTGTTAGAACATCCATACCAGTATCAGCGGTAATGACCTTAGGAACCGTCATGACAAACTGTGGGTCAATGATTGCGACATCAGGTGTCAGCTCGTAATCTGCTAATGGGTATTTAATATTGGCATCTTTGTCTGTAATAACCGCGAAAGAGGTAACTTCAGAACCCGTACCAGATGTTGTCGGAATCGCAACGAATTGAGCGTTAACACCTAGTTTCGGATACTTTACAATCCGTTTACGAATATCTAGGAACTTTTGTTTAATACCGAAGAATTCTATTCCAGGGTATTCAAAGAATAGCTGCATTCCCTTAGCTGCATCCATCACTGATCCACCACCAAGAGCAATGATGACATCAGGTTGGAATTTATCCATCATTTCTGCGCCTTTTTCAACAGTCTCCAGAGATGGATCTGGTTCCACTTCTGAAAAAATCTGGCAGTGGATATAATCTGGACGTTTTCTTAGGTAATAAAGAACTTTATCTACGTACCCTAACTCTATCATTGCGGGATCAGTAACGATCAAAGCCTTAGTGATATTCGGCATTTTGGCAAGGTACTGGACAGAGTTTTTTTCGAAATAAATTTTGGAAGGGACCTTAAACCATTGCATATTGTTATTCCTTCGCGCTACCTTTTTTATATTAATTAAGTTTATCGCACCAACATTTGTTGACACCGAATTACCTCCATACGTACCGCAGCCAAGTGTAAGTGAAGGCATATAGGCATTGTAAAGGTCACCAATTGCACCTTGTGAAGAAGGAGCATTAACGATAATCCTTCCGGCTTTCATTCGTAAACCAAATTCCTTAATGACACGGTCATTTGTAGTATGAATAACGGCTGAGTGACCTGTTCCGCCAAACATTAGCATTTCCTCTGAACGTGTTAAGCCTTCTTCCAAGCTATTAACCTTGTAACAGGCAAGTACTGGACTTAATTTTTCCCGTGATAAAGGAAATTGCGGTCCAACTCCTTCTAATTCGGCAATCAAGATTTTTGTATGCTCTGGTACTGTCACACCAGCCATTTCAGCAATTTTGTAAGCGGGCATACCGACAATGGCTGCATTAACTGCACAGGTTTGTTCATTAATGACTAACGTTTCAACTTTTTGTCGTTCTTCTGGAGTAAGAAAGTGGCAGTTATTTGATGTTAGTTCTTGTTTGACCTCAGAAAAAATTTCTTTATCGATAATTACCGCTTGTTCTGACGCACAAATCATCCCATTATCGAACGTTTTGGATAGAATTAAATCATTTACTGCTTGAAGAACGTTTGCCGTTTTTTCAATATAACAAGGAACATTACCAGGACCAACTCCAAGAGCAGGTTTTCCAGAACTGTAAGCAGATTTGACCATTCCTGAACCGCCGGTTGCTAAGATTAATGAAATCTTCGGATGGTTCATAAGCCCTTGAGTAGCGTCAATTGACGGTTTTTCAATCCACTGAATACAATTCTTAGGCGCTCCTGCTTTAACCGCAGCATCCCGAAGGATTCTGGCAGCTTCACTACTGCTCTTCTGTGCAGAGGGATGGAAGGCAAAGATAATCGGATTCCTGGTTTTGATGGAGATTAAAGCCTTAAACATCGTTGTTGAAGTAGGATTAGTGACAGGTGTAACGCCAGCAATGACGCCTACTGGTTCGGCAATTTCGATTATTCCTTCATTCGTATTTTCGTTGATAATTCCGACCGTTTTATCGTATTTAATATTATGGTATACAAACTCGGTAGCGAACATATTCTTGATAATTTTATCTTCATAAACGCCTCTTTTAGTTTCCTCAAAAGCCATTTTGGCAAGTTGCATATGCTGATCCATACCTGCAAGAGCCATTTCTTTAACTACATCATCAATCATTTCCTGAGTAAAATGACTGAACTCTTTCAGAGCGGATAATCCGTTAGCGACTAATTCATCAATCATAGGGGTGACAGGTTGTTTTTCCTGAATGACATTTAATTTAGTTGACATGGTAACCCTCCATTCCAAG
>NZ_JAZVJO010000423.1:0-1665 GCF_059453735.1 Peribacillus sp.
AGAGTTCATAGATGAACTAAAGGAACTGAGAAAAGAAAAAGGAATTACTTATCAGCAGATAGCTGACGAAACAGAAAAGAATGGTGAACCTGTATCATTATCCACAATTAAACACGTATTTTCTGACAAATACAATCACAATCATGACTGGAAAACTGTTTTAAGACCAATTGCAAATGTTCTAATGCCGCCAACTGAAGATGATGACCTCGAAACAAGAGCATTGCAAACAAGACTAGAGCTGAATAAGGAAATTATTAAGCAGCTTCAAGATAGACTCACATCCAAGGACCAGAAACACAAAGACCGAGAAACATTTTTTATGGAACAAATATCTTTTTATCAAGACCAGATAACTTTTTACCAAGAACAGCTTAAGGTCAAAGATGATGAAATTAAACGATTCCAAGAAAACATCGACCGGAAAGATCATATGTTAAGGAGACTTTTATCAGAAGATGAACAATAAGGAGGTTACGCTTATGAAGAAACGAATTGTCGCACTATTAACCTGTCTCGCAATTATCATTTCTGTTTTAATTTCCTCACCCTGAGAAATTGAAAGATATTCAACTTCCTTCAATTCAGGTTCCGCTTTGTTAGTGCTAATATCGTTTTGTAACTGTCGTTCTTCTTTGACAAGTCTAAATGTTTCAAATACTGGTTGGTCAAGCTGTGAAAACCCAAGTGTTTTTGTATATATATAAGGCTGATTTTCATTTTTAAATGTTACTGAGTTTCCAGGCGCCACAGGATAAGACATAGCTTCTTGTATGCTTTTAACCATTACAAAACCACCATTCTGAATCTGAGGTGTCTGCTGAATATTCTGCTGTGGTTGTTGCATCTGTTGCAGATACATTTGGTTATAACTTGGATAACCTTGATAATATGGATATGGCATAACACACCTCCTTACTTAGTCCAGAAATACTGAGGAACTTCCGATAAACTGTTCCAGCTGTCATAAAGCGTTCCATTTATTACGGTAGCAACATGGTTTCCAAACCCTAATACATAAACGCCCTTGGGATTATCTCTGCAAAAATTTTTTGCGGTATAACAATCCGGACAAAAATTAGGTAATCCTTCTCTATGAAATCCGTGTTCACGAAGAACAGCACCCCAAACAGCGTTTGAACTCATAACGTCACCCATATAAAAAGCATTTAGTGCTATTTTCCAAAACGCATTTTCCCATGATATATTTAAAGCCTTCGCGACTGCCCTTATTGCACAATCTCCAACGGATAATCTTCCTGTTGGATTAGGGTTATAATATTCATACATATGTCTGCCCTCCTATGAGATAATTTTGCAATAAAAAAAGAGGACTTCCAATAAACAGAAAGTCCTCAAAAAGTATTTTATTAGTATGTATTTAGTTTTCTTTTTTTCTTTTAATTTTTCTAACAGGTTGTGTTAGTGCGCGTTCAATAGTCCATGATGGGTTATGAAACCTTGAAACTAATGTAGTGAAAGGTATTCCCGTAACTTCGGACCATTGCCTTGCTGTGAGATACTTGCCGTCATAAAAGAACCTGCTATTATTACGTTTATTATTAGCCTGTTGGCTGTTAGTAGCCCACCTACAATTATTCGGTTCATAATTTCCATTTACATCAATTCTATCTAATGACAATAAATTCTTGCCATTTATCTTTT
>NZ_JAZVJO010000424.1:0-3840 GCF_059453735.1 Peribacillus sp.
CCTATAATATTTCCTTAACGTCACTGTGAATACTTACTAGTTGTTTCTGTGGTCTGCAGGTAATAACCCATGCCCCTGGCTGTCCGCACAAACTGTTCACCAATTACCGTTCGTAATCGCCTAATATTAACTTCCACAGTATTCGTTTGTATGCCATCAGAGGATGAATAACCCCAGACTTGCTGGAGTATTTCTTCTTTTGTGACAGCGCGATTTTGGTTTCTTGCTAAGTATACCAAGATGGCAAATGGCTTGTCTGGAATGAGTGCCTTCTCTCCTTTTACGTATGCCAATCGATTGATCAAGTCAATTCGAATATCTCCAGCGATAATCTCGGTTTCATCATCCTTATCTTTCACGGAAACTAAACGCTCTTGTTCCCGAAAGAATGCTCTCAAAGTTGCCAACAGTATAGATAAATCATATGGTTTAGTAATATAATGAGCTGCTCCTGTTTCTAATCCTGCAACAACGTCGAATGTGTCACTGCGACCCGATATAAAGAAGTAGGGAGTAGGATTTACTTGATTAATGAGCCGAGCCACTTCCATTCCACTTGTGATTTGATTAAGAGCAGACACATTAAAGTTCTTCAACATGATGTCAAGCAGCAAGAGATCATACTTCTGTGCTATGCCCGCTTCCACGGCTTCTTCTCCTGTTTGAAAATAATCGACATTGTAACCTTCTCTTTTCAGAATCTCAAAGAGGGGCTTCCCTATGTCTTTTTCATCGTCTAAAAATAAGATTGAATACTTCATACTTAATTTTCACTCTTTCCAATTTTTCTTCCTTTATTTCCGAAAAACAACAATAAAGCTTGTTTCTCCTGATTGTTTACTTTTTACAAGAATGTCTCCATTGTACTCTTTTAATATCTTTTAATGATATGGAGTCCGATTCCAGCACCTGATATATTTCGCACATGACGGGCTCGATAGTACCGCTCAAATATCCGCTCTCTTTCATTCTCTGGTATGTAGACACCCCAAGCTGTGACTTTTACAGCTACTTTATTGTTGTAGCCTTATATTGCAAAGTTTTATAATAGCAAAAAACCGTCCAAAAACGAACGGGTTTTTCAACAAATATCTTTTCCTTTTTCTCTTTAAGCGATTAATTTATTCATCATACTTCTTTCAGTCACATGACGCTCGATGAATATCCGTTAGCTTCATCTGTTTCTTTTGCTTTAGGAAATACAATAATGAAGCTGGTTTCCCCTAATGATTGGCTTTCCACCAATATTTCACCGTTATATATATTCATTATTTTTTTTAAAATATGAAGTCCAAGTCCTAGTCCTGAGGTATTTCGTGTATTACGAGCCCGGTAATACCGCTCGAATATGCGCTCTTTTTCGTCTTCCGGTATGCCAATACCCCAGTTAGTGACTTTTATAGCGACTTTTTGATCGAAGCGAGGCTCCTCTAAAATTCCTATAACTACCTGATTGGAATCAACTGAATACTTTGCTGCGTTTTCTAAAAGTATACTCATAACAATTAAAAAGTGTTCTCGATGAACTCTTATGTATTTTTTTTCAGTCATTCCATCTGTTTGGATAAAATCCATATGTGGAAGTCGAGAATAAGCTTGTTGGACCGCAAAATTTATAAGCTCTCTTACAGCATAGGTAGAAGATGGTCCCAGTGTTTTTGTATCTTCTACCTTTGTCAAATCTGTAAATACCCTTAGAATAGCATCGACTTTCAATGTAGCTTTATCGATTCTTTCTAACAGTTTATTCAACTGCTCTTTATCTTCTGTTCCATAGTAGCGGATCAAGTCTACAGATTGCTTAATCTCTGTTAGGTAAGAGGCCGTTTCATGAGAAACGTCTTGAAATATATTTTTGTTAGCGACATACGTTTCTTGTGCACGGATATGTAAGTTGATCAATATGTCGCTGACTTTCTCGAGTAACTTACCATGTTTTCGACCCACGTTAGTATATTTTTTAGAACCTGACACCGCTAATACTTTTTGCTGCTCCTCAATAACCCGCTCAAACTCCCTTAGCTTCATTAATTGTGTAATGTAGGCAATACCGATAACCGCAATATAAAGAAAAACAAAGGTTACTCCTCCATAAATCAGCGTATTATGAACCGGTTTAGCATAAAGTTCTGTTAGGTCTCGCTCAATAATAATTTTATCTTGATGACCTTCATGGTCTACATGGTAGGCTAATTTGTAAATCCAATGGTGTCCACCAGTCCTTTCCATTGCTATGCTAGTTGGTACAAGCAAGCCGCTTTCATATTTACCTTTTTCTTGTCTTGCTAAAGCGTTAGCCCCAAATTGTATAAACTTCGATTTGATATAAGATTGCGTGTCAATTACCCCGTCATATAAAACCTCATCATCATTAACAAACACCTTGAGTTTGTCATTTTTAAATGTGCGGTACCTAGATAACACTCCACCTATTCTAACACCCTCTTCTTCTCTCATATGTACACTGTCTTGTAGTAGTATGTCTTTTGTTTCTGATACAATTTTATCCGTACCTAGTATTTCTCTACTGGTTTCACGGTCAATGTCGTTATACAGGACGATAAACATGAATGGCAAATAAAAGAACAGAGCTATAAATAGTGATAGTAAAAGCATTCGAATAAAGGAAGAATATCGGTACTTGAAGTTTTTTCCCAAGATAAAAGCCCTTCCTTTCTAAGATTTTGCTTTTATTATCTATTCTCGAGCTCGATAATATACAAGAGTTCACCATCTCTACTTAACCCTCCTACATTGAACTGCTTTTTGAAGGCTCTCCTCACAAACTTCCATTATTTCGTTATCCAGGGTATCGATTCTAAATTAATCACCCAACAGATGGATCATCCCTTCAACTGGATACTCTTGCAACTATCAGAAAAGTAAAGATATAAAGTGCTTCGTTTTCAAATTCATGTAGTGAAACAAAAAACATCATTTCTCACATATCTTCAAAATTAAAAGAGGAGGTCGAATGCGCCTCCTCTTTCTTGTTAAGCTAGTTTTGCCCTTTTAGGAGCAAGAATCCCGCTCCGATCTCGTATCTAAGAAGAATCTTAAATTTCCCAGTTCTAAATCGCCAGTTGATTTTCTTAGGTCAAAAAGAACCCGATCAGTTGTTCGATATACAGCCAATCTACTACCTTTGAAGGCAGATAAACAAGGACACTGCAAACTACCTGCTCTGATCCTGTTTCTTAAAGATGGAGAGTAAATTCTCGAACAAATACAAAGAAAAAACAGGACCATATTTCGACTAGTAGAAATCATCATTATGAAGCATAAGAAATTCCTCATATTCTTCCGGCAAATAATCATGCCCTGAAGAATCCTCGCTATTTTTTGGTTCATGGAATGTAAAACCCATTCCAGTAATAACTCCATTAGATGTTTGGACAAATTATATACCAGTTGCCCTTAACTCTACTTTCAACCCTCTCAAGATTTTTTCACCATTTGATACACAAGCATCACTATCATCCCGAAGATTAGCTTCTTTCAGCTTTTTATTCCGCCATGCAAAAAGGCAGAAGTAATCATTCCTGCCCCAATATGATCATTTAGAGTCGATAATTATTCTTCTGCCAGCGCAACCTCCAACAAATCTCTGGATGTGATGATGCCGTTAGGCTTTTCAGTTGATTTCCCGGTAGCCGTGATGATAACAGCTTCAATCTTTTCATCATCTTCATCATAAATATCCTCAATCTCAAACACGGTCGTATTTTGTGAGACAAATACTACATGGCTTTTTTCCTCCATATGGAGTTCCTTCACCTTTACCTGATTAAGGTTCATTTTCGGATTATCAAATTGATTGGTCAGCCAAGCGATCATCTG
>NZ_JAZVJO010000425.1:0-2896 GCF_059453735.1 Peribacillus sp.
CTTGAAGCATACTTAGATCGGAAGCCAAAAGCTTTATCAGGCGGGCAGCGTCAGCGTGTTGCGCTTGGTCGTGCAATCGTTCGTGATGCAAAAGTATTCTTAATGGATGAACCACTTTCCAATTTAGATGCAAAACTTCGGGTTCAAATGCGTGCAGAAATTGCAAAATTACACAAACGTTTAAATACAACAACAATCTATGTAACGCATGATCAGACTGAGGCCATGACAATGGCAACTCGTCTAGTAGTTATGAAAGACGGAATTGTTCAACAGGTCGGAGCACCTAAAGATGTCTATGAAAAACCTGATAATGTATTTGTTGGCGGGTTTATCGGTTCACCAGCTATGAACTTCTTACATGGAACTCTTTCTGATGGCATCATTAAAACAGGGGAACAAACCATTGCCATCCCAGAAGGTAAAATGAAGATGCTTCGTGAGCAAGGTTATATCGGTAAAGAAATTATTCTGGGTATCCGTCCAGAAGACTTCCATGATGAGCCTTTATTTATTGAAACATCACCAGAAACGACCGTTACTGCCCATATTGATGTAGCAGAACTAATGGGTGCTGAATTTATGCTTTACTCAACCATCGCTGGGCAGGACTTTGTTGCTCGTGTAGATGCACGTACTATTTATCAAGCTGGTGAAAACGTTGAATTAGCATTAGATATGAACAAAGCTCATTTCTTCGATAAAGAAACGGAAGTACGAATTCGTACTATGAAAGAACAATAATTTACAAAGAAAAGGCTATCGAGTGGATCTCGATAGCCTTTTCTGCATCTTATAATGCTGGGTTATTCTTTCACAAGTATAATCTCATCATGTCCACAACTTGGGCATTTCATTAGATGCGGACATTGACCGTCAGCAAGACTACGCATAAACCCATCATTTTGTTTTAGGGTATCCGTATCCATATAAGCACTGTATTCATCATCATAATCCATACTCTTACCTTTATCATCCATCTCAGTGTTGCATTCTGTACAAAGAATATTAATTTTTCTTAATCCATTACATAACGGACAGAGTGCCATCGCAATTGCTCCTTAGAAGCTTGGCCCCTTAAATCTGGAGGGCGTCGCTCATTATTTATTGACCATTGTCTGTGGATCGACCCATTTATCAAATTGCTCTTCAGTAAGATAATTTAATTTCAATGCTGCAGCTTTCAAGGTTGAGGCATCCTTGAATGCCAGTTTCGCAATTTCAGCTGCTTTTTCATAGCCAATATACGGGTTTAACGCAGTCACCAGCATTAATGATTGATCAAGATTTTCTTTTATCTTTTCTTCATTTGCTTCAATTCCTTTAGCTGCATGCTCGTTGAAGGAAATAATCCCTTCACTTAATAGCTTCACAGATTGCAGGAAGTTATAAATAATAACTGGTTTAAATACATTCAATTCAAAATTACCTTGGCTTGCAGCAACCGATACAGCTGTATCATTCCCAAAAACTTGAACAGCAATCATCGTTAACGCTTCACTTTGAGTTGGATTTACCTTCCCAGGCATAATGGAACTTCCAGGCTCATTTGCAGGAATAGTAATTTCGCCGATTCCACTTCTTGGTCCGCTTGCCAGCCATCTAACATCGTTTGCGATCTTCATTAAATCCGCTGCTAGGGCTTTTAATGCACCGTGTGCATAAACCAGTTCATCATGGCTTGTTAATGCATGGAATTTATTTTCTGCTGTTTCAAATGAATGACCTGTATCTGCAGCTATTTGCTTTGCTGCCAATGCTGGAAACTCAGCCTTCGTATTAATCCCTGTACCAACTGCTGTTCCACCCAGTGCTAAATCTAATATGTAACGGCTGCTTTCTTCAATCATTCTTAGGTCCTTATCAAGCATGGCTTTCCATCCTGAAATTTCTTGACCCAATGTTAATGGAGTCGCATCTTGAAGATGTGTACGTCCAATCTTGACAATATCCCAGAATTCCTCTTCTTTAGCTGCAAAGGTCTCCCGAAGCTCTTTAATAGCCGGAATTAATTGATCTGCAACTTCCATATAAGCGGCAATATGCATCGCAGTTGGGAACGTATCATTTGAGCTTTGTGCTTTATTAACATCATCATTTGGATGAAGTCTCTCGTCACTTCCATTTTCCTTCAACCATTCGTTCCCTTTATTTGCAATCACTTCATTAACATTCATATTACTCTGGGTTCCGCTGCCTGTCTGCCAGACCACTAGTGGAAAATGTTCATCAAGGGTCCCTTCCATAATTTCACCACAGATTTGTACAATCGCTTTCATTTTTGCTTCTGATAAATCACCTAGCTCATAATTCACTTTTGCTGCAGCCTGCTTCACATAGGCAAAGGCACGAATAAGTTCAAGCGGCATTTTCTCATTACCAATTTTAAAGTTATTCCGGCTTCTTTCTGTTTGTGCACCCCAATATTTATCGAACGGTACTTGAACTTCCCCCATTGTATCTTTCTCGATTCTATATTTCATCGTTTCTCCTCCTGATTACAAGCTTTTTTTAAGCTCTCTGTTGTTTAAAGACAGTCATCTTCCCTTTGTTTCTAATTAATCCCCAATATATAAAAACGCCTTCATTAGTATTGTACAAACTTTGAACTTTTAAAAGCAAGGAATACGGTGGGTAACTTTGGATATAACTGCTAAAAATAGGCGAGAAAGAAAAAAAGACAGCCTCAGCTGTCTTTCAGACTGTAGACAAACTCGGGTGAAAACCGAGTTTGTCTATTTTTTATGGTTTGCATAACATGAACATTGATTTCCACTTTAGGCACTCGCTTTCCGCGGGCGGTCGGTGAGCCTCTTCGGCTTTCGCCTGCGGGGTCTCACCTAGACACGCTTTTCCCGCAGGAGTCTCGTACCTTCCGTTCCAATCAACTTTGTTT
>NZ_JAZVJO010000426.1:0-2241 GCF_059453735.1 Peribacillus sp.
TTTCCCGTTAGGCTTGGTCTTTTTAAAATGACTCGCTTTGTTTGTTCGCCTGCCAACCTAGATGCGGGACTAGTCCACAAAATCCTCCACTAAGCGTTCTAAACAGACAAAAAAGCAGCAGCCGCTGCTCTTTTTTTATTATTGTTCTTTTTTCAGTTTTATAACGGCGAGTGTACAGCGGGAGATGCAGACTAGTTGTTGTTCTTCGTCGCGGATTTTGATGTCCCAGACCATGGTTGTTTTGCCGCGGTGCAGGATGGTTCCTTCTGCAGTGACGATGCCGGAGCGTTTTCCTTTTAAATGATTGGCGTTGATTTCGAGACCGACCACGGCTTCCTTTGTTGGGTCTACAAGGGCAAATCCACCCATACTGGCAACTGTTTCGGCTAAGGCTACAGAAGCACCCCCGTGAAGCAGGCCGAACGGCTGATGTGTTCTTTCGTCGACAGGCATAGTTGCAACAATGCGCCCTTCACTCAGCTCTGTAACTTCAATTCCTAGTGTATTCATCAATGTCTTTTGGATATTTATTTCCATTTCCCTTACCTCCATATACTATCAATATACTGTAGTTCGATTAACTCATAGAAATATCCTTCTTTTACTCACTCATCATACCTGTTTATCTTTTCTCATATGTTGAAGATGAAGGAGGCGCCAGCCATGAAATATTCTGATCAATCCCCAAATGTGCATCGTTATCCTAAGGTCTATCAGCCAGACATTCATCCATTTCCGCAGCGGCCGTCACCTGCACCTGATCCATCAATGTTTATTAAGTCTGCTCAACTCTCGCAGTCTCTTTTGGCCGATGCGCAAAAGGTAGTTAAGCAGATGGCTTCTAAATCATTTTCTCAAAAAATTATGACTGCTGCTCAAGATTCTAAACAGAGTGAGATCACAGAAATGATAAAAAAAGTAGGGCTCACTACAGTTCCAAAAATTCGAATTACCCCGGATGGAATACGAATGGACTTTGATTCTAAAATAGAAGAATCACCTGGGGATACTCATGTAATTATCTTGTTACGATGGCATACTTTTTAACGCCTTTCAATAATAACGAAAAAAAACCGAAGTCCCTAAGACTTCGGTTTCATCTTTTTATTTTTCTCCAAACCGTTCAACAAGCGTAGCGAGTGTTCTAGTCATTACACCCGTTCCACCAGCTGTCCCGAGTTCTGATAGGGCATTGGTCGTTGAAGTACCGGCAATATCCAGGTGAACCCATGGAGTATTTTCTGCAAATTCCCCGATAAATGCACCGCCCATGATCGCATGTCCTGGACTTCCTGGTGAGTTGTTTAAATCCGCAATGCGGCTTCCTCTTACCCGCTTCTTATCTTTTTCAGTAATCGGAAGTCTCCAAATCGGCTCTCCAGCTTCATGAGAGGCTTCTAAGACTTCAATGAATAAATCCTCATTATTAGTCATTGCGCCAGTCATATCCATTCCTAAGGCCGTGATAACCCCGCCAGTCAGTGTAGCCACATCAACCAAGTACTCTGCGCCATGTTGTTTCGCGTAGGTGACAGCATCGGCAAGTACCAATCGTCCTTCTGCATCCGTATTTAGCACTTCAATGGTTTTACCACTCATCGAAGTAATAACGTCATCTGGTTTAAACGCATTTCCACTAATCATATTATCTGTCGATGGAATGACTGCCACCACATTTTGCTCAGGCTTTAATTCACCGATAATCTCCATAGCACCAAGTACTGCCGCAGCTCCACCCATATCGGTTTTCATCCCGACGATGCCGGCCTTTGTTTTAATGGAATATCCTCCTGTATCGAAAGTAACCCCTTTACCGACAAGTCCGATGACATCTTTCCATTCTTCTTTACCCTGATATTTCAATACGATCATTTTTGGCGGTTCTGTAGATCCTTGGTTAACCGCTAAAAGCGCGCCCATTCCAAGTTTAATCATGTCTTCTTTATCTAATATTTCTGTTTCAAAATCATATTTTTTGCCAAGTTCAGAAGCATATGCAGCTAAATCAGTCGATGTTAAAAGGTTTCCCGGTATATTAACTAAGGTTCTAGCTGAATTCGTTGCTTTACCAAATACATGTCCAACCTCAAGAGACGCTTTTAAATCTTGGCTGTCACTTTCGCTGTAAACTGTAATTGCTTCGATCTGCTTTTGCTTCTCATTCGATTTTTGCTTGTACCCCGCAAATTCATAAGTGGCAAGCTGAAATGCTTCACCAAAGGCATGAGCTGTATCTAGGAT
>NZ_JAZVJO010000427.1:0-2706 GCF_059453735.1 Peribacillus sp.
AAGCAGGAGAGAAAGTTGCCTTGGTAGGTCCGACTGGTTCAGGTAAAACGACCATTATTAATCTGTTAATGAGGTTTTATGATAGTAACTCAGGGGAGATAAGAATTGATGATACGTCGATCAAGGAGTATAAAATCAGTGCGATCAGGAAAAAAGTCGGCATTGTGCTTCAGGACACCTTTATCTTTTCCGGGACGATCATGGAGAATATTCGTTATGGTCGTTTAGAAGCAAGTGATGAAGAAGTCATCGCAGCGGCAAAAATGGCATCTGCCCATGGATACATCAAGCATTTACCTAACCAATATCAAACAGTCATCACGTCCAGCGGGTCCAATTTAAGTCAGGGACAACGCCAATTAATTGCGATTGCACGAATCATCTTAGCAGATTCAGATATTTTAATTCTGGATGAAGCGACATCGAGTATTGATACGAGAACTGAAATTGAAATCCAAAAAGGCTTGAATCGATTGACAGAGGGACGGACAAGTTTTGTGATTGCCCATCGCTTAAAAACAGTTGAGAATGCCGATCGAATTTTAGTTATTGACCAGGGAGAAATCATTGAAAGTGGGACCCATCAGGAACTTCTATCGAAGAATGGTTTTTATACTCAATTGTACAGCAGCCAATTTACTCATAATAAAGTCAGATAGTAGTCACCAATTATTCACGCAATGTTCATTCTTCTCCATCGATGCTCAAGGTGGTTCACTTACAATAAAGTGAGTAAGGGGTAAAGGGGAGAAGACAAATGTACTGGGCATTAACGATAATGATGATTGCGGCGATGTGTGGTTTATTTAGCTGCGGTTACTTTGTAGCCGTCATCAATAGGAAATACGGTAAATCATGGCTGCACGCCATCCCGATTACGATCGCACTCTTAATGTTCAATGTGATATGGGCTCTGCTTGAAATGGCGAAAACAGGTCGATGGACTAGTTGAAGAGTTATCCTAAAAAGGCGCACCTATAATAAGGTGCGTTTTTTGTGTTGTTTTTTGACGTCTTCCGGAACTTTCGTTATATTTAGTACACAATAAATGACGCATTGTATATAGGAGGAACGATGAAACCTTTTTATTTGTTTTTGATGACATACAGACAACCGAAGATTATAGATGAAATCACTAGATTTGCAAATGAAGCCTTTGAAGATCACGAGTTTCCAAAACAATCAACTGATTATGATGAAGTGAGCAGATACCTAGAAATGAACGGAAGTTATTTACCGAATATGGCCGTCTTTGACGAAGCATGGGAAATTTACCAAGAAAGTCTCTAACGATAAAATGATTCACCTTAAGATACCTGTAAAACTAGCCTTTCGACTCCTCCGTATTTCTGCGCGAGATTTACCATATATCCTCAATGTTTCTTAACCATATGGCTTGGATATGCATATACTTTAGTAATAAACATTTAGGACCTATGTTGAGGGGATGTCTCTTATGGGGAAAAAAAAACAGCCGAAATTTAAGAAAGGCGATACAGTCGTCATTTCAATGTACGGCACAGTTGGAAATATTACAGATGTTAAGTATTTGGATGGAGTATTTATTTATGAAGTTAACCATAGCGAAGGGTTATATTTAGAAACGACTTTGCAGCATATCTTTGAATATGAGGGTGAAATTCATACTGAGGCCGAACAAATCGATATTGAGTATAAGTTCATCTTTGGAGATTTGGTAAAGGTAGAGGGGTATGAGCAGGACTATTTTAAGGTTATCGGATTTCGTACTGAGATCTGGCGTTACCAAGAGCATGCATGGGAAGATGTCATCTATGAACTTTCACGGATTTCCGATGGCGAGTGGCTGGAAACACATGAAGAAGAAATGGAATTGATAGCAGATGCTGAAAAAGCAGAAAGCTTCATAAAAAATATGGGAATGCATGCTAGTAGCCCAAAGAAAAATGTGGTTCTTGATCCTGACGCCTTATCAAAAAAACCTGCTATAACAGAAGGGGAAAGGCGAAAAAATATGGAGGAAAAAAAACAGCTGATCGATGGCCTGCTCGATTTATACAATGACTATCAAATTCTATTCACCCTCTTTGGCGATGAGGACTACAAACATGTGATGAGCGTTGCCATGGTGAAGATAAAAAAAACGGCGAGTGAACTCTATTCAAATAAAAAGTTAGCAAATTGACAGTAGAATACTGGCCGAAACCTGATGGCAGCTGGAATACAGGCATAATTGTCTAAAGCTGTTCATACACCTGTAACAAGGGGGCGATGATATGCGGGAGATTGAGGTTTTTATTGATACGGAAGAAATTGCAGAATTTTTCTATCAAGAGCTGATGAAACGGGGATATATTCCGGCTGAATCTGAACTCGAAGATCTTGCAGATATCACATTCGACTATTTATTGGAGAAGTGTATCATCGATGAAGAGACGGATGACTAAACGCCCGGTAACAACGGACCCTGCACACCCATAAGCGTTAAGAAACGACGGACACCCCCGTCGTTTTTTCATGGAATAAAAACCGTGCTTCTGTGTATAGTTCCCTTTAGGAAGGTCAGTATGGTATAGTAAACTGTGTCAATATCTCACAGTTTTTAAGGAGGATAATTAAATGAGTGTACATATTAATGCGAAAGAAAATGAAATTGCGGAAACGGTATTATTACCAGGCGACCCGCTGCGGGCTAAATATATTGCGGAAACGTTCTTAAAAGATGCA
>NZ_JAZVJO010000428.1:0-3959 GCF_059453735.1 Peribacillus sp.
GACCGCTTGGCCTCCGACTTTTGACCACCGCTTAGCGTGGCAATCGGTGTAGCTGGATCAAACGTAGAGAATTGCAGCCCATGAAGAACGGACCGGATATCTGCTTCATATTGGTACCCGCCCTGTTCAGCAAACTTGACTTGCAAGGCATCATATTCAGAAAGAATCTTTTTATAGAGTGTTTCATTTTCATAGGTCTCCGGCTTGGCCATCGTGACCTCTAGGTGCCGCAGCTGCTTTTCTTTATCAATCAGCTCAGTAAAAACAGTCAGCATTTCATCCCATATGGATAATTCAGACTCTAAACCGGTATCCTGAGCCATATAGCCAATTGTCGTACCTTTAGGTTTAATGATCTCGCCGCCATCATGAGAAAGATGACCAGCAATAATTTTTAATAGTGTGGATTTCCCTGCACCATTTCTGCCGACAAGAGCCACTCGATCTCTATTTTGAACTTCGAGCTTCATATTTGATAAAATAAGCTCTGCCCCATAATATTTCGATAATTGGTTAACTTGTAATAGAATCATGTTTTTCACCTCTAAATTGCGTTATAGATAGTGTACCTTATTCAGGCAATATCCGCGAGGGTGAGTATCAATATGATTATGTGAAGGATGAAACAAAGTCATTACAAATGGTGAATTTTAGTGTATGATTTAGGAGAGGTGTTTTGAATGAAAGAGTTAACTCATTTTAATGAAGAAGGCAGGGCAAAAATGGTTGATATCAGCCAAAAGCCTGAAACTGTTCGTACAGCTGTTGCTCAGTCGAGCATATTGCTGAATGAAGAAATATACGAAAAAATAACCAATAATAAAATGAAAAAGGGAGACGTACTTGCTGTTGCCCAGGTAGCGGGAATCATGGCTTGTAAGAATACGTCCAACATTATTCCTATGTGTCATCCCATTTCATTACAAGGTGTGAATATCTCTTTTAATTGGTTAAAAGAGGACGATAATCATCGTCTGCAGATTGAAGCAACGGCCAAGACAAAGGGAAGCACAGGTGTGGAAATGGAAGCGTTAACAGCTGTTTCAGCAGCTGCACTGACTGTTTATGATATGTGTAAGGCTGTGGATAAGGGTATGATCATAGGACCAACGTTTTTAGTTGAAAAAACCGGTGGTGTTTCTAGTCCCGACTATCAGAGGCAGATTAATCAAACCGAAGAATAGGATTCGGAAACATTTGTGAAAGCGGGGAAAATATATGAGCCCAGAACATTTGAAGATACCGCAGGCAACCGCCAAGAGATTACCCTTATACTATCGTTTTCTAAAAAACCTACATTCGTCAGGCAAGCAGCGTGTTTCTTCAGCTGAACTAAGCGAAGCTGTTAAGGTAGATTCTGCAACGATACGCCGGGATTTTTCTTATTTTGGTGCACTTGGTAAAAAAGGCTATGGATATAACGTTAATTATCTATTATCATTTTTCCGGAAAACACTGGATCAAGATGAGTTGACTAAAGTAGCCTTAATAGGTGTAGGGAACTTGGGTACAGCTTTTTTGAATTATAATTTCTTAAAGAATAATAACACGATTATTGAGTTAGCCTTTGATGTTGACGAAAGTAAGGTGGGCACGAGAATCTGTGACGTTCCGGTGTACCATATGGACGAGTTAGAAGAACAGTTAAATCAACGAGATATATCTGTCGCGATATTAACTGTGCCATCACATGTGGCGCAAACCATTACGGATTACCTCGTTAAATCAAATGTTAAAGGGATTTTAAATTTTACTCCGGCACGCCTTACTGTACCGGCTGCCATAAGAGTTCACCACATTGATTTATCTATTGAACTGCAATCATTAATTTATTTCTTAAAGCATTACCCATCATCAAATATTCAGGCCATCACCGATTAAATACAAAAACGCTGCCAGATTATAAGCAGCGTTTTTTGTTATTTCTTATTCTTTTTCTGGATAGATTTAATTTTTAAGTGCAGGAGCAGCATTCGAATGCCTGATCCTAAATCAAGTGTGGCCAGCAATACAAGAAAATAGGCGAAGAAGCCCCATCCGGATCTAGAAACTGTTTGGATGGACATAAAGATAAATAACGCGCCTAAAGCCATATAAATAATGGCTAAAGTTAAAGGTGAAATTCGTTTCATAAAAACCCTCCGATGAAGTTTTGCACGTTCTCTGCGTCCTTCTGCAATTTTTCAATATCATCTTTGTAAACAATTTGAGTAATGACCACTAAGGAGTTCATGGACACGTGCGCAAAGATGGGGACTAAGATACGATTGGTTTTTACATATAAAAAGGCAAAAACAAATCCCATCGCAGTGTAGAGCAATAAATGAATAAATTCGCCGTGAGCGGCTCCAAATATTAATGAACTAATCAGAGCAGATAAGAAAAAGTTAAGTCGTTTGTGCAGGGATCCAAAAATAATTTTACGAAAAACAATTTCCTCAAGAATCGGTCCAATAACAGAACTAACAAATAGGACGATAGGAACATTGAGAATTAAATTAATAATCGTCTGCGTATTCTCAGAACCTGCCTCAATGCCGATGGCTGTTTCAATCATTCCTGCTATGGATTGAGAAAATAACGCAAGAAAGATTCCGGCGAATCCCCAAAAAATAGAGGTAGGAACAGACGCTTGATGTTTTCGTAAATCACCATTATTTTTCATTTCTTTTCGTATTAAGAATAATGTTGCTATCAATCCAATAAGGAAGCTGATAACAATCCAATACGCGCCAGAAAGCTGTTGAAGCTCGGCATTTTTTTCGGCTCCTCCCCAGATCCCAAACATCATTAAAAGAGGAACACCAACGATACTCGATAACTGCATAGCAATATAAACAATAATAATGTACCAATATTCTCTCTTCAAACTCATAACTCCTTCGATGTTGCGGTAAAGGCAGCCTGCCGTAAACCCAACAAAATGAATCGCACTAGTGAGAGCCTAAGCTACCTTATAAAAGAGTATCAAAATAAACGACCAAACTCCACATAAAGGTTTCCAAACTGCAAAGGATTTAAAGATGGTGTAAGGTGTTTTCTTATTATAGTATTCCCAAGCACCTCAAGAAATTAATAGAAAAAAAAGAGATAAGATACTTGCAAATATGTCCCAATTTATTTAATATAGTAATTGTGTTAGCACTCACAGTAGATGAGTGCTAATAATTAAACACTAACCAGTAGAATTTGAGGAGGTCGTTTCACTTGTTAAAACCATTAGGTGATCGCGTAATTATTGAGCTAGTTGAATCAGAAGAAAAAACTGCCAGCGGTATCGTTTTACCGGATACTGCAAAAGAAAAGCCGCAAGAAGGAAAAATTGTAGCTGTAGGAACAGGCCGTGTTCTTGAAAATGGCGAGCGTGTTGCTTTAGAGGTTGCCCAAGGCGATCGGATTATCTTCTCTAAATATGCAGGTACAGAAGTGAAATATGACGGGTCAGACTACTTAATCCTAAGAGAAAGCGACATCTTAGCTGTTATTGGCTAATTGTCCTAAACATACTTAATAAACGAAAACTAATACAAAAATACTTTGGGAGGTTTTTATATATGGCTAAAGACATTAAATTCAGTGAAGACGCACGACGTTCCATGCTTCGCGGTGTAGATGCACTCGCTAATGCAGTAAAAGTGACACTTGGACCAAAAGGACGTAACGTTGTTCTTGAAAAGAAATTCGGTTCACCGCTTATTACTAATGATGGTGTGACAATCGCTAAAGAAATTGAATTAGAAGATGCATTCGAAAACATGGGTGCTAAGTTGGTTGCTGAAGTTGCAAGCAAAACGAATGACATTGCTGGTGATGGTACAACAACTGCTACTGTTCTTGCACAAGCTATGATCCGTGAAGGCCTGAAAAACGTAACGGCTGGCGCGAATCCTATGGGCATTCGTAAAGGGATTGAAAAAGCTGTGAAAGTGGCTATTACTGAGTTACAAGCCATCTCTAAA
>NZ_JAZVJO010000429.1:0-5583 GCF_059453735.1 Peribacillus sp.
ATTGCCTTTGCACCCGCTATCGGACCGGTTGTCGGTGGATTTTTGGCAGAGCAGCTATCATGGAGATGGGCTTTTTATATCAATATTCCTTTTGGAATCTCACCCTTACTAATCGGTTTACTATTCTTAAAGGAACATAAAGAGCCAGCGGCAGGCAGGCTTGACCTAGTAGGCTTTCTCTTGTCAGCTATGGGTTTGTCGATGTTGATGTATGCACTGAGTATCGGACCTTCAACTGGATGGGGTTCACCTGTCATCATGTATATGGGTATAATCGGTTTCATACTTGTCTGTTTGTTTGTTTGGTGGGAGTTACATGTAAAAGACCCGATGCTAGATTTAAGATTATTATCGGACAGATTATTTCGATCACTCGGGCTTATTTCTTTATTATCTCAGGCCGCTTTAATGGGAATGCTCTTTATATTCCCATTAATGTACCAAAATGCCATGAATGCCTCGGCATTGGACAGCGGAATGGCTACTTTTCCTGAGGCACTGGGGCTTATGGTCGCCTCGAGAATGATTCCTTGGACTTCAAAGAAGCTGAATAGTAAACAGATGATTTGTCTTGGCTTATTTGGGACGGCTCTGATCTTTACCACCATCAGCCTAGTTGGTCCGACAGCGAACCCTTGGTTTTTACGACTCTTATTATTTAGCGTCGGCATATGCTTGGGGCATGCAGTAATTGCTGTACAGTCCTCGATTTTCACAAATGTCAATTCGGCATCGATGGGAAGAGCAACTACATGGTTAAATGTGCAAAATAGAGTGGGTTCTGCTGTAGGTGTTGCCCTATTAGCCAGTGTTTTGGGTGCTTTGGGAACAAGTGAGATGGCAATGGACGGAATTGAACGAAGTAACTTGGCATCCTACCAGTTTGCTCTCCTTGGTTCTGCAGGGTTTCTTGTTTTAGGCCTATTCATTTCATTGAGTTTGAAGAAAGAAGACTTCTTGCCAATGCAGAAATCAAAAGTAAGTTCTGAGGAAGAGTCAGTTAGGGTGAGTTAGTTATAGATAGGAAGTTTAAAATAGTGGGTTGCTGAATATTAAATCAGCGGCCCCTATTTATTTGTTCTTAATGAAAGGAGGGATTTTAATGGTTGAGGTGTATATTTGTAAATTACCTGCAAGCCGAGAGTATTCGGTTATAGAAAACTTACTTTTTCACGTTTCACAAGAAAGGCAGAATCGATTAAAAAGGTTTGTGAAGATTGATGACACATACCGTTCTCTGATTGGTGATTTGCTTGTACGTTTTGCCTTCCAAAAACGATGCGGTTCAAACGAGAAAATGAAAATATCAACTAATAAATATGGTAAGCCATTTTTATCTGATTATCCTTCTTTTCACTATAACGTCTCCCATTCCGGTGAATATGTAGTTTGTGTTGTTCATGTTGATGCAGTGGGCGTAGATATTGAATACATAGGACCATATGATTTGCATCTTGCTAAGGAGCTATTTACGGAAGAAGAGTATCAAGACGTACTGGCAAGCGAGTATAGCCTTACTGCCTTTTATGATATATGGACATTGAAAGAAAGTTATAGTAAAGCCGTTGGGATGGGCTTAGCCAAGACGTTACAAGGATATTCTATGAAGAAGCATACAAATGAATCCATTCAAATAACGGATATGCAAACAAAAAGACAGGTTACGGATTACAAATGCAGACAGTATGAGGTAGATGGTAACTACCGTCTCTCTGTTTGTGCACATCATGCCCATGCTGATCAGTTTAGAAGTCAGCCTATATCTGTCACATTTCAGGAAGTTTGCGAGAGATTGGGCATGGCTGTAACGAAACCCAATGTACATGGAGGAATTGAAATTGAGACAAATTAACGTTGCGCAGGTTATTGAAGGGAGTAAATTTAACTCTTTTCACTTATCTGTTTTACTATGGTGTATTTTCCTTATCTTGTTTGATGGCTATGATTTAACTGTTTTTGGAGCAGTTATACCAACTTTAAGCCGAGAGTGGGGGACGTCGCCAAGTATCTTAGGCTTGATAGGAAGTTTAACATTAGTTGGGGGATTAATCGGGTCACTTATTTGTGGAATAGCAGCAGATAAAATAGGGAGGAAGAAAGTAATTATTGCGTGTGTTACCCTTTTTGGTTCGTTTACTTTATTGACGGGGTTAGCACAAGGAGCAGTAGATTTTGCTATCTACCGTTTTCTTGCGGGGCTTGGATTGGGAGGAATTCCTCCATTGTTAGTGGTGCTCACCTCTGAATATTCTCCTAAGTCCATTAAGAATATCATGGTAGGGATCATGTTTAGCGGATATTCTATCGGAGGCATATTAGTCTCTCTTTTTGGAATGAAGGTCATTCCGACAGTAGGATGGGAATGGATGTTTTTCATAGGGGCCATTCCGTTAGCAGCAATCCCCTTTCTCATAAAATTTTTACCTGAATCTCTCTATTATTATGTAGAGAAGGGAGAACATGAAAAAGCTAAAAAAATAGTTACCAGGTTAGATCCCTCCTATGTCCCACATGAGAGTGATCGATTTATCAACGAACTATCAACATCCGGCGTGCCTGTTGTAAAGCTCTTCGAAAATCAACGAGGCAGGTCAACTATCATGTTTTGGATCGCATGCTTTATGGGATTATTAATGGTATATGGATTGGGTACATGGCTGCCACAACTAATGGTTGAAGCGGGCTATGAATTGAATTCCAGCTTGCTATTTCTATGCTGCTTAAATATCGGAGCCATTGTAGGTTCGATATGTGGTGGCTGGCTGGCCGATCGAATTGGATCAAAACGAGTGTTAATCAGTTATTTTAGTATAGGGGCAGTCTGTTTAATTGTACTTGGTATTAAACCAGGGTCTCTATTACTATATGTATTGATCGCCATAGCTGGAGCAGCGACCATTGGATCGCAAAATTTAAACAATGCGTATATCTCCATGTTCTATCCAACGCAGATAAAATCAACTGCATTGGGGTGGGCATTGGGAATAGGAAGGTTTGGAGCGATAATGGGACCGACAATCGGCGGGCTATTAATACAGTTGAAGCTGCCTATTTATATAAATTTTCTTAGCTTTGCGATTCCCGCATTGATAGCAGCGATATCCATTAGCTTTGTCCAAAATAAATATAATAGTACGATGAATCTCAAAGTAAATCCTGCTCCATATGCATTTCAAAAGACCAGCTAATCCAAAAAAAGAACCCATTTTGAACGATGTTCAAAATGGGTTCTTTCATTGTTCACGATTATGAAAATGATAGGACCTTTGCTTCATGAGAATCAACGATCATTTGAACTTCTGTGCCGTCAATCGTTTCTTTTTTCAAAAGTACCTCTACGAGTTTTTCGTATTGTGGGCGGTTTAAATCAATTAAATTTTCCGTCTCCTGAATTGCCTGAGTGAAAAGGGCTTGCATCTTTTGTTCTTTCTCACCTTTATTAAAAGTTAAGGTGAAACCGTCTTGCAACAGGCCGGTATCGACCATTTGTTCAAGCAGCTGCTTCGCCTGTTGAACGTCGCCGCCTACGCCGACACTATGTTCCCCTAAGTACATTCTTTCAGCAACACCGCCTGCTACGATCATTTTAACTTGATCTAACAATTCACTTGCCGTAGCTAAATGAAGTTCTTTTGGAATGGGTGCCACATACCCTAAGGCTTCGCCGCGAGGGATGATGGTCGCTTTTCGATCAGAACCCGGTTTTGTCAGAGCAGCAATTAAGGCATGTCCACTTTCATGAATGGCCACTCGGCGTTTCGTGTCAGGGTCATTCAAGCTTCTTGAGGTACTGCCAAGAACAGTACGATCAATCGCATAATCAATATCATCTTTTTCGATTAGATCCTGTCCATTACGTAACGCTCGTCTTGAAGCTGTTTCAAAAAGCGAGCTAAGGTCAGCACCAGAAAAACCTGACGTACTTTCAGCTAGTTTATCAAGAGATGCGAGAACGTCCATAGACAGTTGTTTACCTTTTGCGTGAATTTCAATAATTTCCTTTCTGCCTGTTGTATCAGGAAGAGGGACCTGAAAAGAGAAGTCGATTCGCCCTGGGCGTAGAAAGGCTTCATCAAGCATATCCTTTCGGTTCGTAGCAGCAACAAATAGGATGCCTTCATTAGAGTGGCCGCCGTCCAGCTGAACAAGCAGTTCGGTGAGGGTCTTTTCCCCTTCTTCACCGCCATTTTGTTTTCTACGTCCAGCAAGTGCGTCAACTTCGTCAATGAAAATAACGGCAGGAGTCTGTTTACGGGCATTTTGAAATAAATTTCGCACACGAGATGCACCGACTCCGACAAACATTTCGTTAAAGGCCGAACCACTTGTTGAAAAGAAGTTTGCCCCCAGTTCTTTTGCAATAGCTTGTGCCAACATTGTTTTTCCGGTACCCGGGGGACCGTATAGCAAGATGCCTTGAGGAGGCTTAATCCCAATCTTTGCTGACCGTTCTGGTTCTTTTAATGTGGTAAGTGTTTGCAGAATCTCTTGTTTGATTTCGGGCTGTAGACCGCCTACATCAGCTAATGTGATAGATGGAAGGGGACGGGCAGTCGATACGGCATTCTTGGATTTCCCTTTAATCCCAATACCGCCCTTAGATTTCTTTTGGAACGTTATAACGGCTGCTAAAAGTAAACCGATCACGCCGCCAAAAATCCAGATACTGTAGGCGTTTGTAGAAGAGTATACATATTGTATGTTATATGTGGAAACTAATTTATTTACCATTTGGCTGTTAGGTGGGATGTGTGATACGAATGTGCCATTCGAGGTAACGATGGATAATTTACCGTTTGGTTTCTCTTTTATAGAAACAGATTGGCCATTTTGGGCTTTAATTGTTTTTTCAACTGATGAAAAAGGAATGGATGTTACTTGATTTTTATCTAGTACATACCAGGTAATTCCTCCCAAAATCACAAATGATAAAATAACAAGTGGAAGTACTTTCGACATTAGTTTGACCTTCGAATTCAACTACTCATCTCCTTTTGGAATATATCTACAATTATAAGAAATATAGTTATATTATAAATGGGTATACTGCCTAATAATATAGGTAAATTATGTTATTTTACTAAATTAGGTTTAATTTTACGAAAAGCGGAATATGAGCATTTTGAATTTGTAGGTAGGGAATGATAAAATATAAGCATGATAAGGTGCCTTTCGTGTCAAAGCAGGGCTTTAAGGCAAGAAAATAACATAATGAAGGCAGTTGAATACAAAATTGAGTAAATTCACGAGCGATTATATGATAACGATGAAAGATATTGTGAAGGAAGGTAGTCCAAGTCTTCGCCAAGTAACGGAAGAGGTGGAGCTTCCATTATCAAAAGAGGATAAAGAGACATTGATTTGTATGATGCAATTCTTGAAAAACAGCCAGGATCCTGTTATATCTAAAAAGTATGGACTGCGTGCCGGTGTGGGTCTTTCTGCTAATCAAATTGGTTTGAATAAGCGGATGTTTGTGGTCTACTTTACGGATGAAAAAGGCATTTTGCATGAATACACCATGATTAACCCAAAGGTTATTAGTACGTCGGCTTCAATGACTTATCTGCCACAAAGTGAAGG
>NZ_JAZVJO010000430.1:0-2149 GCF_059453735.1 Peribacillus sp.
CTCATCAAGACCGACAATTGGTGAACGAAGCACCGATACCAGCGGAATATCCTGCTGTGGATTATCAATCGTTTTCAACAGTGAAAGCATGATTCTTACTTCGTTTGCTTCAAAATATCCGGTAGATAGACTTGCATACACAGGGATTCCCTGTTTTTTAAACTCATCCATGATTTGCGGCGCCCATGGCATAGACCGTAGTAAGACAACCATATCACGATACGTAATCGCCCGGTAAATCCCTGCTTTTGTATCATAGACCTGCTGTTTCTCATTAATAGCTTGTTTAATCAGCTTTGCCATCATTCTAGCTTCTAACTGTGCAGTTTCCAGTTCTTCATCATCAAATCCGAACTCTTCTCCATCACCTAATTCGTCTACGGAACTGCCTGAATCCACATTTGCGTTATCAATTAAAGTCAGCTCGATTGGATACGACTTATCCTCGGGATAGGAAGCTCCTTTTTTTAGTTCAGCGTCTTCATCATATTCAATTTCACCAACCGTGATGCCCATTAGCTGTTTAAATAAGAAATTCGTTCCGGACAATACCTCACTTCGGCTGCGGAAATTACGATTTAAGTCGATTCGAAGACCGCTTTCGCTGCCGTCATGAGTAAATCGAGTATATTTTCCTAGAAAAAGATTCGGTTCCGCCAAACGGAAACGATAAATGGACTGCTTAACATCACCAACCATGAAAAGATTCCCGCTGTTTTCTCCATCCGCTGTTACAAGCTTCAGAATCGATTCCTGAACTAAATTTGTATCCTGATATTCATCCACAAGTACTTCTTTAAACTGTTTGCGATAACCCAATGCCGCTTTTGAAGGCTTGAGGCTGCCCAATTCCGCTGAATCAGCTAAAATCGCTAAACTATAATGTTCTAAATCTGAAAAATCAACGAGGTTTTTTTCCGCCTTGGCTGCTTGAAACATCGTACCAAACTGTTTAACTAAATCTACGAGTGTTTCCACATACCCCTTTAAACCGCGTATATCTTCTAGATATTGTTCGGGCTTCCGGGAAAATAAATCAACTTTTAATGTATCAATTATCTTTTTCGCTTTTTTACGATAGTTATCAGCTGTTTTGACCATTTCTTTATCAAAGGAGTCACCCTTACACGCTTTAGCTCTTGAAAAACTGTTGTCGATCTGCATCGCTTCGTACATACTTCCCCAAGAATCCTGATGGGCTTGCTTTAATCTTTCAATAATCGTAAGGTCAGCAATGAAATTCTCCGCTCTCGGCGCCGGTCCTCCAGGCTGCTTAGAAAGCTCAAGAGCTTGGTTAAGTAAAGATCGAGCGGTTTCGAGCTGTAAGGTAATATCAAAAGTCAGCTCTTTAATAAAGGGTAAATCATCGATTTTCGTTTCTTCTGGCAAATCATACATCGCTGCCGCCTGATCAAGCCAAGCCTCAGGATGGGGATGCGACCGTGAAAAATTATGCAAGGAACGAATGATTGTCTGCAGTGCTGTATCATTCCGGTCTCCTGTATAGGCATCAACAAGTTTAAAGAAGCGTTCGTTATCGCTTTGACTGTAGTGTTCCTCAAATAACTCTTCCATCACTTCATCACGTAATAATTCGGCCTCTGTAGAATCGGCTATTCGGAACCCAGGATCTACATCGGTTAAATAATAATAGGTCCGGATTACGTCTAAGCAAAAGGAGTGCAGCGTTGAAATGGAAGCTTTATGAATCAAACTTACTTGTTTACGCAAATGCTGCGAGTTTGGGTTATCTTTAATCGCTTGTTCAAGCGCATCTCCAATTCTGTGTTTCATCTCTGCGGCTGAGGCGTTCGTAAACGTCACGACAAGAAGTTCATCAACATTCAATGGATCCTCTTCTGAAAGGATTTTCTCGATGATTCGATTAACGAGCACAGCCGTCTTCCCCGAGCCTGCCGCAGCAGCCACAAGAATGTCCTGATCCTTAGCCCAGATTGCTTTCCATTGGTCTTCTGTCCAAGTCGCACTCGCTGGCATCAGAGGTATAAGCGTTTTACGCATCATCATTCCGCCCCTTCTTAAGGATGTGTAAGATATCTGCGTCTTTTCTATTTACCAGTACGTTAAACTCGTTCTCCTCTAACGACTCATCAAACTGACAGACTGATTTATATGCACAAAATGTACA
>NZ_JAZVJO010000431.1:0-20021 GCF_059453735.1 Peribacillus sp.
AGTTGAGAAACAGTCTATGTAAATAGAAACAAAAACCTGTCAATTTTGACAGGTTCAGACTGTAGACAAGCTCGGGTGAGATTTAAAATTGAGATGTTGATTTTCATTCCAGGCGCTTCGCTTTCCGCGGGCGGGCGGTGAGCCGCATCAATGCTCACGCTCCTTCGGGGTCTCACCTGTCCCGCTGTTCCCGCAGGAGTCTTCACGCCAACACTCCCATCAACCGTATTTCTAAAGTTAATTTGGTTAAAACCTTGCGATTGAAAGGGCTATCCTAGAACAAATTCAAGAGGACAAAAGTGATTTAAAAAGCGGATACTATGTCAATAAAGAACTCTAAAATAACAGTAAGCCTATTAAAAAGCCATGATTTTCCTCGATAAGCAGGAAAACATCCATGAAATATGTTTAAAATACAAAAAAAGCCCGAAGACGATTGTCTCCGAACTTTCTTTATTTGACGATTTTCTTATTTTCCACAAGTGCAGGTTGTTTTTTTCCTGGAACTTCATGATGATGGCGGCAGCGAGGCTCGTAAGCCTCTGATGCACCGACCAGTATCACGGGATCATCGTAGGATGCTGGAGCACCATTAATCAACCGCTGTGTCCTGCTGGAGGCTGAGCCACAAACCGCACAGACTGCTTGAAGTTTCGTAACTGATTCAGCTAAGGACATTAAAAGAGGTACAGGTCCAAAAGGTTCTCCACGGAAGTCCTGATCAAGTCCGGCAAGAATCACTCGATATCCGGTGTCAGCTAGATGCTGTGCAACATCGATAATTTCTTCATCAAAAAATTGAACTTCATCGATTGCAATAATATCCAAATCATCTTCCAGGTGTTTAAAAATATCAGTAGACTGTGCGATCGGTCTTGCAATCGTAGAAGTCCCGTTATGTGAGACTACCGCTTCTTCGGCATAGCGGTTATCGATGGCTGGTTTAAACACAGCAATCTTCTGCTTCGCAAATTGTCCACGGCTGACTCTTTTAATTAGTTCCTCCGATTTACCGGAAAACATGCTTCCGCAAATAAGCTCGATCCAGCCTGATTGTTTCATTATGTACATATGAAACAGCCACTCCCTTCCACTTATCTCTTTTTTATTCCGGTACCCTTTGTTCAAATCCAATATATATAATTAAGTATGCCCCAACGAAAAAAACGCGCGGGCTTCCTTGAAAATGATTAAATTTAGTGAAAATCACTGACAAAACGCCTATAAAGTGCAAAGAAAAAACAGGCAAGGAAAAATGCTTGCCTGTTTCAGATGGTCAACGTTAGTTCTTAAGTTCTTGCTTAAGGCCGTATTTTTTATTGAAACGGTCAATACGTCCGCCAGCTTCAGCGAATTTTTGACGTCCAGTGTAGAATGGGTGACATTCTGAACAAGTTTCAATTCTAATTTCTTCTTTAGTTGAAGTTGTTTCAAATGTATTACCACATGAACATTTCACCATTGCTGTTTTGTAATTTGGATGAATTCCAGTTTTCATTCTTTTTCATCTCCTTATGCCCTGAATCATTCGAAACAGAGTTATATACTTTCAGGTGAGGCAAGTAGTACCCCTCACATATTTTGTAAAAAACACATGCTTTTATTATAGCAACAAATCTCTCAACTTGCAACAACTTGTTACATATTACTAAGAGCGCTTTGCAGATGCTGCTTTTTTTCTTTCCTCTTCTAACTGTGCGAAGAAGTCATCATTGTCTTTTGTTTGTTTAATACGGCGCATGAATTTCTCTGAGAAATCCGGTGAATCAGACATTGTCTTACGAATGGCCCAAAGTTTATCCAGGCGATCTTTTGGAATCAACAGCTCTTCTTTCCTTGTTCCTGAGCGTCTAATATCGATAGCTGGGAATATTCGGCGTTCAGCAAGTGCACGATCAAGATGCAGCTCCATGTTTCCCGTACCCTTAAATTCTTCATAAATAACATCATCCATACGTGAACCTGTTTCAATAAGGGCCGTCGCAAGAATCGTTAAGCTGCCGCCTTCTTCGATATTCCTTGCCGCACCAAAGAACCGTTTCGGCCGGTGGAAGGCCGCTGGGTCAATCCCGCCTGAAAGCGTTCTGCCGCTTGGAGGAATGACTAAGTTATAGGCACGAGCTAAACGTGTAATACTATCCATTAAGATAATTACATCGCGTTTATGCTCAACAAGCCGCATTGCACGTTCAAGAACGAGTTCAGCCACTTTGATATGATTTTCTGGTACTTCATCAAAGGTAGAACTTACGACATCTCCTCGAACGGAACGCTCAATATCTGTCACTTCTTCCGGGCGCTCATCAATTAAGAGAACAATTAATTCTGCTTCTGGATGGTTTGTCGTGATCGAGTGAGCAATTTCCTTAATCAGCATGGTTTTCCCAGCTTTTGGCGGAGCAACAATTAATCCACGTTGTCCGAACCCTACAGGAGCAAGCACATCCATAATTCTCGTTGAAATGTTCTTTGGTTCCGTTTCTAAGCGGATTTGTCTATCTGGATATAATGGCGTTAAACCAGGGAAATGCACACGTTCCTTCGCAGACTCAGGGTTGTCGCCATTAACCGCTTCCACATGAAGCAAGCCATAATAACGTTCATTTTCCTTAGGCGGTCTTACTTTCCCGGAAACCTTATCCCCGTTACGCAGGTCAAATCGACGAATCTGCGATGCAGAAATATAGATATCCTCAGAGCTCGGTGAGTAATTAATCGGGCGCAGGAAACCAAATCCTTCTGAAGGGATGATTTCAAGAACACCTTCCATGAATAGCAGGCCGTCAAGTTCTGCCTGAGCTTTTAAGATTGCAAAAATAAGTTCTTTTTTCGAAAGCTTACTGTAATACGACACCTTATATTCACGAGCATGTTCGTAAAGTTCTTTCAGCTTCATGTTTTCTAAATTGGAAATTGTTAAACTCATTATGACACCACACTTTAATTATTTAGCGTTTTCATCCATACAGATAGGAAAATAGTCGATCGATAGAAAGAAAACCCATCATTCATTCAAATCGGCTTTTAGGTTTCTTTTTCTTATGGGATGATTACATGCTTTATTATGAAGATAGTTTTTGAAGGCTTGAGAAAAGCTGGAGTAGGTTGCAGGTTGACTGAAAAAATTAATTAATTAAAACAAACCCTATTTTACTTTTTTTAGCTTAATTAATCAACTTTATTTTTCAAACAAAGCGAAAGCGAGCAATAAACCGCTCGCTTTACCTTTTGTTTTTCTATTCTTTTATGAGGAGTGGTCGATTACCGCATGACTAAGTTAGGTTTCATTTTTAAGCTGTGTCTACCGTCAATAAAGCGGACCGTGCCTGATTTAGCGCGCATAACAACGGATTGCGTTTCACCATAGTTGCCCTTGAATTGAACACCGCGTAATAACTCTCCATCTGTTACACCCGTTGCAGCAAAGATCGCATCATCCCCGCGGACAAGATCTTCCATACGCAAGATACTGGTTACATCAAGCCCCATTTTTAAGCAGCGCTCTGCTTCAGCTTCATTTTGGGGAAGCAGTTTTCCTTGAATCTCCCCGCCTAAACATTTTAATGCTACAGCAGCAATCACTCCCTCAGGAGCGCCACCTGATCCAAAGAGAATATCTACACCTGTTTGGTCAAAGGCCGTATTGATTGCCCCGGCAACATCACCATCATTGATTAGTTTAATTCGGGCACCTGCTTCACGCAGTTCCTGAATGATTTTGCTATGGCGATCCCGGTACAGAATGGTGGCCACTACATCTTCGATATCCTTGTTCTTAGCCTTAGCTACTGCTTTCAGATTATCTAATACCGATGCATTAATATCTACTTGACCAACCGCTTCTGGCCCTACTGCAATCTTATCCATATACATATCAGGTGCATGCAGAAGATTCCCATGATCAGCGACAGCTAATACAGCCAGTGCGTTCCATCCTCCTGATGCCACAATATTCGTACCTTCTAAAGGATCTACCGCAACATCGACGCGGGGACCATAGCCTGTCCCAAGCTTTTCTCCAATATACAGCATAGGGGCTTCGTCCATTTCCCCTTCACCTATGACTACAGTCCCTTTCATCGGAACTGTATCAAAAACATCACGCATTGCAGAAGTAGCCGCATCATCTGCTTCCATTTTTAATCCTCTGCCCATCCATCGTGCTGAAGCTAACGCTGCACCTTCTGTAACCCGAACCAGCTCCATTGATAAACTTCTTTCCATTAACCGCTTCCCCCTCATTGGCTGACCATATAAGGCTCATTTTTGCCTATATCACTAATTTTTCTATTTATGCTATTAATAATATAAATAGTATAACACATTTAGCATTTATAGTGACATATATGGCAAAAATAGACGATTAAGTAGACATTAATTTTTCAATTGTTCAACCTCTTCGGGCGTCATTTCTTCACGCCAAATGGTAGCACCGAGACCTGAAAGCTTTTCAACCAAATGACTATAACCGCGGTCAATGTGTTCAAGTCCAGTGATCTCAGTAATTCCTTCAGCCATTAATCCTGCAATCACAAGTGAAGCACCTGCACGCAGGTCACTTGCCTTTACTTTAGCCCCTTGCATTTGGACCGGTCCATGAATAATCGCTGAACTGCCTCCAACCTTGATTGAAGCGTTCATACGAATTAATTCATCGATATGCTTAAAACGCGCCCCATAAATGGTATCTGTAACCACACTTGATCCCGTTGCTTTTGTGAGCAGCGACGTAAAAGGCTGTTGTAAATCAGTGGGAAACCCGGGATAAACAAGTGTCTTGATATCTACTGACTTATAGTAAGGACTTGGCGCGACAAATATCTGATCATCACCGGCTTCTACCGATACGCCCATTTCTCTAAGTTTCGATGTGACTGATTCAACATGCTGCGGAATAACATTATCAATAATAATTCCGTCTCCCACAGCTGCTGCTAGAATCATAAAGGTTCCAGCCTCAATTCGATCAGGAATAATCGTATGACGGCAGCCGCTCAGATTTTCGACGCCTTCTATCCGGATAATATCCGTCCCTGCACCCTTTATCTTTGCACCCATATTATTTAAAAGTGTCGCCACGTCAATAATTTCGGGTTCTTTCGCCGCGTTTTCTATGATCGTTTTTCCTTTAGCCAGAACAGCCGCAAGCATGATATTAATTGTCGCTCCTACACTTACCACATCTAAGTAAATACGTGCACCTCTAAGTTCGTTTGCCCTTAAATAAATTGCACCCTGCTCATTGGTTACTTGTGCACCAAGCGCTTCAAAGCCTTTAATATGCTGATCAATTGGACGCGGACCCAAATGACAACCGCCTGGAAGGCCAATTACCGCTTTCTTGAATTTCCCAAGCATAGCACCCATTAAGTAATAGGATGCCCTGAGCTTTTTGACTCGTCCATTTGGCAGCGGCATTGAGATCATTTGACTTGGATCAACGGTCATTTCTCCATCAGAAAAATCAACTTTTCCGCCGATCTCTTCTAATAAAGATTTTAACATTTGGACATCCGAAATATCCGGAAGCCCTTCTATTGTTACGGTTGAACCTGCCAAAATAGTAGCTGGGATTAGTGCAACTGCACTGTTCTTAGCACCGCTGACACGAATGCTGCCTTTTAAAGGATAGCCCCCGGCAACTTTAAGTTTTTCCATATTATGCTCCCTTCTACACTAAGCACTGAAGAAGTTACCATCGATTAGTTTTATAAAAATAAGACTTTATCGACATTTTTTTGTTTTATTTTTATAGTTTACACCTAAAATCGGAAATTAATGTAATAAAAGAGAAATTATTCTTTAGTAATTCATCGATTACATTAACCACATCAGACTTAGCTGAAAAGGCTTACGCTTCTGGACGAGAATTCCAATCTTTTATAAAAGCTTCTATGCCTTTTTCAGTCAAAGGATGATGGAACAACGACATAATAACTTTATACGGAATAGTTGCGATGTGAGCACCCTACAATGGAGCCTGTGTGATGTGCATTGGATGACGGATAGATGCTGCAATGATCTCAGTTGGTATATCGTGAATAGCAAAAATATCGGCAATATCCGATACAAGATCAAGTCCATTTTGGCCTATATCATCTAATCTCCCTAGGAATGGCGATACATAGGTTGCTCCTGCACGTGCAGCCAACAATGCTTGATTAGCACTAAAAATCAGTGTAACGTTCGTTTTTACACCATCTTTCGAGAGTGCTGCAACCGCTTTTAAACCATCAGGCGTCATGGGTAATTTTATGGTGATATTCGGTGCAATAGCAGTGAGTTCTTTTGCCTCTGCCATCATTCCTTCAAAATCAAGAGCAATCACTTCTGCGCTGACTGAATCTTTAACCAGGCTCGTGATTTCTTGCAAACGTTCGTGGAAAGAAACACCTTTCTCTCGTGCAACTAGAGATGGGTTAGTCGTTACTCCAGAAAGAATTCCAAGTGCATGTGCCTCACGAATTTCTTCAATATTTGCAGTATCAATAAAAAACTTCATGATATACCCTCCAATTTCTAGTAATTATGCCTGTTATCTTCTTAAGTTTATAGGAAAAGGTATGAAAATTCCAATTCTTTCAGGAATTAATGGGAAAATTTAAGTTTTCTTTGTCACCTAAATAAAAAAAGAAAGAGACCCCTTTCTCTATTGAACGCGCGTATTACTCGTGCGATCGTTCAGTAGAGGAGAGGTCTCTTTCTATTACATTCTTGGTCTAATTAAGCTTTACCAGTTGAACCAAATTCTTTCATTTTCCCAACAACTGTCGCTTTAATAGCGTCACGTCCTGGTCCAATGAATTTACGTGGATCATATACTTCAGAATCATTCTTAAGAACTTCACGAACTGCTGCTGTAAAGGTAAGTTGACATTCTGTATTTACGTTGATTTTTGAAGTTCCTAAAGAAATAGCTTTTTGAATATCCGCTGTTGGAATTCCAGTACCACCGTGAAGTACTAATGGAATGTTTGTTAAATCACGAACTTCTTCCATTTCTTTGTATCCAAGATTCGGTTCACCTTTGTAAGGTCCGTGAACAGATCCTAGAGCAGGAGCGAAACAGTCAACGCCTGTTTCTTTTACTAGTAATTCACATTCTTTAGGGTCAGCGTATACTACACCATCCGCAATAATATCATCTTCTTGTCCGCCTACAGTTCCTACTTCAGCTTCAACAGAAACGTCTTTAGTGTGAGCATAGTCAACAACTTTTTTAGTTGTTTCAATGTTTTCTTCAATAGAGTGATGGGAAGCATCAATCATAACTGAAGTAAATCCAGCTTCGATTGCTTCGATACATTTATCATAGCTTGAACCATGGTCTAAATGAATCGCAACAGGAACAGTGATTTTCATATCTTCAAGAAGACCTTTAACCATCATAACAACTGTTTTGAATCCGCCCATGTGACGAGCTGCACCTTCGGATACACCAAGGATTACTGGAGATTTTTCTTGTTCTGCTGCTCCAAGAATAGCTTGTGTCCACTCTAGGTTATTAATGTTAAATTGACCTACTGCATACTTTTCATCAAGCGCTTTATTTAACATATCTTTCATTGATACTAAAGGCATTTCTGTTTCCTCCTTTTACGAAACTACTTTCAACGATTATCTCTAAATAATATACCCATTGTCCGTGCAAACATGCACCACATGGGTGTCTTATTACCATTTCAGCATATCAATATCAGCCTAAAACAGCAACTAATACACTACTTAAAAAGCCAATTGTTTTATTAAGATATTTAAAGCGCTTTCCAAATTGAACGCATTCACCTTTGAAAATAGACGATAAAACAGGAAAAACAAGTAAATTTGCTGATTTTTTCATGATTTCCCCGAAAAAAAGACGGCTGCCATTTGTGTCTTCCACGTTACAGAAGAAGTATAGCCCATTAACTAGATTGAACAGGAACATACTCCCTTACAGCTGAACGAATATCATCAATATCAAATGGTTTGGCAAAATGGGTAATTGCTCCCAGATCTTTTGCCTGCTGAATCATGTCCAATTCACCATAGGCAGTCATAATGATTACTTTGATATCCGGATCAATCTGCTTCATTCGTTTTAAAATTTCATTTCCATCCATTCCGGGAATTTTCATATCTAGTAATACTAAATCGGGCGAATGGTTCGTTAGTATTTCTAAAGCTTGAACCCCATTTGCTGCCTGAAAGGTTTGATAGCCTTCCTTATTGAACACTTCATTTAGCAAGATTCTTATCCCAAATTGATCATCAACAATTAATATTTTTCCTGACATCCCTACACCTCTTTTTATCCTTTGGATTTATCCTATATTTCCTATATTGAACAGGTTCTTCTGATGCATCATTAATAAGGTTTTACAATAAACAGACCATATTTACTAAATTCGCTAAAATGGTTCAAAATCCCTGCAAAAATGAGATTTAAATTAGTAATTATCTATACAGTGGCTATAAAAATGGCTTTATTTTATAATGATTGAAAAAGGAGTATGAGTCATGTTGAAAATATTTTCTACACAGATGAGCGGTATATTCAAAAGATTAGTTGATAAAGAGGCCTTTGGCTTTGAAGATAGCGCACGGCTGCTGGCACAAGCCTCAGTAGGTGATGGAAGTATCTACATCAAAGGCTTTGGTGAAATGAACGGCATCCTCTCAGAGGCATTTGAAGGTGCTGAACCCTTTCCTGGATTTCCGTTCGATTATAAAAACATGCCTTACTCTCAAGAAGATCGGGTTTTATTGTTTACTAGAACATCGGCAGATACAGAAGCAATCGAATTAGCTGTAAAGTTACAAGAACTGAATATTCCTTTTGCAGCTATTTCAACGGTTGTTCCATCCGATGAACCAACACTAGTAGAACTAGCGGATGTACATATTGACCTAAACTTGAAAAAAGGATTAATTCCTGACGAATCCGGAAATCGCGTGGGAATACCCAATTTAATGACTGCCTTATTTGCTTATTATGGAATTAAGTTTACCCTGGAAGAAATTCTTCAAGAATTTTAAAAAAACAGCCTGAACCAAATGGTCAGGCTGTTTTTTTCTATCGTTTATTTCTTCATTTTTAATGACATTTCCACGAAGTCACGGAAAAGCGGCTGTGGACGATTCGGGCGTGAGATGAACTCTGGGTGGAATTGACAAGCTACGAACCAAGGATGATCCTTCAGCTCAACAATTTCAACTAAACGACCATCTGGGCTCGTTCCAGAGAAGACAAACCCTTCTTCTTCCATCATTTGACGGTAATGATTATTAAATTCATAGCGGTGACGATGACGTTCATAAACCACTTCATCCGCATATGCTTCATAGGCTTTCGATCCTTCTTCCAATTTACATGGGTACAAGCCAAGACGAAGCGTACCGCCTAAGTCTTCTACATCTTTTTGTTCTGGCAGAAGATCGATGATTGGATCTGGCGTTTCCATATCGATTTCCGCTGTATGAGCTTTATCTAGTCCTAAGACGTTACGTGCATACTCAACAGAAGCAAGCTGCATACCCAAACAAATACCAAAGAAAGGTTTTTGATTCACACGAGCATACTCAATCGCAGAAATTTTCCCTTCAATTCCACGGTCACCGAATCCTCCTGGTACTAGAATTCCGTCAACATCGCTCAACCATTCAGCAACATTTCCTTTATTCACTTCTTCAGAGTTGATCCACTTAATATCAATATCTGCATCGAATGTGTATCCAGCATGTTTTAATGCTTCTACAACGGAAATATAAGCATCTTGAAGTTCTACATACTTCCCAA
Source organism: Peribacillus sp. (assembly GCF_059453735.1). Taxonomy (NCBI): domain Bacteria; kingdom Bacillati; phylum Bacillota; class Bacilli; order Caryophanales; family Bacillaceae; genus Peribacillus; species Peribacillus sp. Next base: position 9,779 of record NZ_JAZVJO010000431.1, read on the forward strand.
CAAGACCAATTTTCACTACTTTTTTAAGATTTGTTACTTTTTCAACAAGCTTCTTCCAGTCTTCCATATCCGCTTCACCGCAAGTTAGCTTTAAATGATCGCAAACGATTTGGTCCATATGTTGAGCTTGAAGTGCAAGAGGAATGGAGTAAAGGGTATCAGCATCTTCACATTCGATAACGGACTCTGCGTCAATATCGCAGAATAACGCAATTTTATCCTTCATATCTTGAGAAATTGGAATTTCTGTACGAGCCACAATAATGTTTGGCTGAATACCAAGACTCCGTAATTCTTTCACACTGTGCTGAGTTGGTTTTGTTTTTAACTCACCCGCAGCTTTGATATATGGAACAAGTGTACAATGAATATACATAACATTGTCACGGCCAAGATCACCTTTAATTTGACGAATTGCTTCTAAGAATGGCAGGGATTCAATATCACCAACCGTACCGCCGATTTCTGTGATAACCACGTCTGCATTCGTTTCGTGACCAGCTCGTAGAATTCGTTCTTTAATTTCATTCGTAATATGTGGAATGACTTGAACCGTTCCGCCTTGATAGTCGCCTCTACGTTCTTTTCTTAAAACAGTTGAGTAAACTTTACCTGTTGTTACATTGCTGTATTTTCTTAAGTTGATATCAATGAAACGCTCATAATGCCCTAAATCGAGATCCGTTTCTGCACCGTCATCCGTTACGAACACTTCACCATGCTGATATGGACTCATAGTTCCTGGGTCAAGGTTAATATACGGATCAAACTTTTGAACGTAAACACTTAACCCTCTATTTTTAAGTAATCTTCCTAGTGAAGCAGCTGTAATTCCTTTTCCTAAAGAAGATACAACGCCGCCTGTTACAAATATATATTTAGTCATTTGCTGGTGTCCCCCTACTGTCATTTTTCTTTTTGCTCAACGTTCCTAGTTTTTCCAATAAAAATAAAAAAATGATGATTATTTGAATGAATCATTCATCAATGCACCATTTAACAGCGTTTTTATTTTTTGTTTTTCTATAAAAAAACAAAAACGCTCCACCTACAAAAGTAAGGGAGCGGTATATTTTTAACTGTGTCCTTTTTTAAGGAGCCCAAAAATGATTCTACAAATTCCTCGGAAAAAAGTCAAGAGGGATATTATTCTTTCTCAGTATCCTCTTCATCTAATTCTTCTTCATCTTCATCATCATCTAAGACGAAATCTTCATCGATAATTTTTTCATCGATATCTAACTCTTCGTCATCGTCATCGTCGTCGTCATCCACTAGATCTTCATCAACAAGCAGATCTACCTCTACTTCATCATCGTCATCATCTAAATCATCAATGTCATCTGATTCAATAAAGTCTTCATCTTCCTCTTCATCAACCTCATCAAAGGCATCAACCACAACTGCTGCTTTTTTCGCCTTTTTCTTTTTAGGCTTAACTGCATGAACGACTTCTTCTGCAATTTGATCAATTGGGTACCAAACTTTTAGACCCCAACGGTTTTCGCCTAGTGAAGTAAAGCGGCCATCTACATTTAAATCTGTGTAGAACTGCGCAATTCTTCTCTTAACTTCCTGTTTTGAATGTCCAGCTAAAACGCCAATTTCTGCTGTCAGGTCTTTAAATAAATAGGGCTCATTTTTCTCTACTAATAGTTCGTAAGCAATTTCTATTAACGACATTTCTGCCAATTGCTCTTTTGGTAATTGTTTTAAACTCAATCCCCGCACTTCCTTTCTCTATTCAAACACAACTTGTGTTCCTTACGTAAATATATCAGGGTCTATTGCTCTAAAGAAACTCCTTATTAAACATACTATCCATTATAAACAATAAAATTGGGTTTATGCTACCTCTATCTTTGGCATTCTTCCTTTTTTATGTAAGTCTAGTATCAGATTCTCACATTATTTATTCAAACGATAAGCAACTATAAAAAAAATAATGGCTAATAGAAAAAATCCAATAGACCCCAGCGAATACTCATAGAGTTTAACTATAAGATACAGAAAGAATACACAACCTGCCACAATTCCTGCTTTCTTTAAAAGATTCATGTTTCCATCTCCAAACATTTCAAATGAGGCAGGCGCCATCAGTATTGCCTCTTTTATCCACTATTATAAGGCAAAATAGCTTTTATGCGAAAAAAAGGTCCAAAATGGACCTTTTTCTTACATATTCCTGCGATATTGACCGCCGACTTCGTATAAAGCATGAGTAATTTGACCAAGACTTGCTCTTTTGACACATTCCATTAATTCAACAAAGATATTATCTCCGTTTTTCGCAGCCATTTTTAATCTTTGCAGGGCTTCATCCACCTGATGTTCATTTTTTTTCTGGAATTCTCGTAAATTTCGAATCTGTTCCTCTTTTTCTTCTTTAGTCGCTCGAGCAAGTTCCATTTGATCCATCGCTTCACTTGAAGGCGGATTTGGATTCAGATACGTATTCACACCAACAATCGGTAGTTCACCGGTATGCTTTTTCATTTCATAGTACATAGATTCATCTTGAATCTTTCCTCGCTGATATTGCGTTTCCATCGCACCAAGCACACCGCCGCGATCATCTAAGCGGTCGAATTCCTGAAGTACCATTTCTTCTACCAAATCAGTCAATTCTTCAATAATAAATGACCCTTGAGTGGGATTTTCATTTTTAGACAAACCATATTCTTTAGTAATAATCATTTGAATGGCCATCGCACGTCTAACAGACTCTTCAGTTGGTGTGGTGATTGCTTCATCATAGGCATTCGTATGAAGTGAATTACAATTATCCTGAAGGGCTAGCAGCGCTTGTAATGTCGTCCGGATATCATTAAAGTCAATTTCTTGAGCGTGCAGTGAACGTCCAGAGGTTTGGATATGATATTTCAACTTCTGGCTTCTTTCATTTGCCCCATATTTATTTCTCATGACTGTAGACCAAATACGCCTAGCCACTCGGCCAATCACACTATATCCTGGGTCAAGCCCATTCGAGAAGAAGAAGGATAGATTCGGTGCAAAATCATCAATATTCATTCCACGGCTTAAGTAATACTCAACATATGTGAATCCGTTCGCAAGCGTAAATGCCAGCTGTGAGATGGGATTCGCACCTGCTTCAGCAATATGATAGCCGGATATGGAGACTGAATAGTAATTACGAACACGATTATCAATGAAATAGGCCTGTATATCTCCCATCATTTTTAAAGCAAATTCAGTTGAAAAGATACAGGTGTTTTGACCTTGGTCTTCCTTTAGGATGTCTGCTTGGACTGTTCCTCTAACATGTTCGAGTGTATAACTTCTGACCTCAGCATATTCTTCTGGTGTCAAAATTCTTCCCTTTTCAGTTTCAGCAAGACTAACTTGTTGATCAATAGCTGTATTCATAAACATAGCAAGAATAATGGGTGCCGGCCCGTTAATGGTCATCGAAACCGAGGTAGATGGTTGACAAAGGTTGAAGCCTTCATAAAGCTTCTTCATATCATCAAGCGTACAAATACTCACACCGCTTTCACCGACTTTACCGTAAATATCGGGACGGTAATCCGGATCCTCCCCATATAATGTCACAGAATCAAAAGCTGTGCTAAGCCGCTTGGCATGATCGTTCTTCGACAGGTAATGGAAGCGTCGGTTTGTGCGGCTCGGGGAACCTTCTCCAGCAAATTGCCGTAATGGATCTTCTCCTTCACGCTTGAAAGGAAAGACACCAGCTGTAAACGGAAAAGCACCAGGAACATTTTCACGATATACCCAGCTTAAGATTTCACCGTAGTCTTCAAACCTCGGCAAAGCCACCTTGGGAATAGACAACCCAGAAAGACTTTTGGTAGTTAATTCTGTTACAAGCTCTTTCCCGCGGATATTCGTCACGAATTCTTTCCCCGCATACCGTTCTTTAAACTGTGTCCAACCAAGTAGAATCTGCTTTGATTCTTGAGTGAGCTTTTCCTCCGTTTCTTGCTTCAAGGTTTCTAGCGCGGCAAGAACTGCATCATCCGGTACATTCACTTTGACGGCCTCTATTGCTCCCTCTAGTTGAAAGACTCTGCGTGCAATAAAAACTTGTTCTTCAGCTTTTTTATGGTATTGTCTGACCGTGTCTGAAATTTCCCTAAGGTAATAGCGGCGATCATTCGGAATAATAATGTTTTGCTTTTTAACATCGACGTCTTTTGAAAAGGCAGAGTCCCAATCAGTTCCCAATTTTTCATTCACTTTCTCGATTAATGCTGCAAAAAGGGCATTGGTTCCTGGGTCATTGAATTGAGAAGCGATGGTTCCGTAAACCGGCATATTGGACTGATCTTCTTCGAAAAGCATGCGGCTGCGCTGGAACTGTTTCTGAACTTGATTCTTTGCATCTTCTGAGCCCTTTCTTTCGTACTTATTTATCACAATTAAATCGGCATAATCGATCATATCAATTTTCTCAAGCTGTGAAGGCGCACCAAATTCACTAGTCATCACATACAGTGAGACATCACATATTTCTGCAATTTCAGCATCACCTTGACCAATTCCGCTCGTTTCCACGATGACTAAATCATATCCAGCTGCTTTGACTACCGAAATAGCATCTCTAATTGCCAGAGACAGTTCGGTTTTTGAATGGCGGGTTGCCAAGCTTCGCATATAGACCCGGTTTGAAAAAATGGCGTTCATCCGAATTCGATCTCCGAGCAGTGCCCCGCCTGTTTTTTGCTTAGTAGGATCTACGGAAAGTACGGCTACTTTTTTTTCTGGAATCTCATGAATAAACCGTCTAATTAATTCATCTGTTAATGAGCTTTTCCCTGCCCCACCCGTACCGGTTATTCCAACGACCGGTACCTGCTGATTGGACGTCTTGATTTGATCAAGAAGATCTTCCGCTGCTGTCGCTGCCTCATCAGAGAGCTCGAGCCGGTTTTCAGCAAACGTAATATACTGAGCAATTGTTTTCATATTTCCTGCTCTTAGTTCATCTATATGATTCTGAAGGGACGAACATTCCGTCGAATAATCACTTTCCTCAAGCATGAGGTTAATCATCCCCTGCAGACCATTTTCTCTTCCGTCTTCCGGCGAGAAAATTCTAGCAATGCCGTAGTCATGAAGCTCCTTTATTTCGCGTGGGACAATGACTCCGCCGCCGCCTGCATAGATTCGGATATGCGGGGCTCCTTTTTCCTTTAACAAATCATACATATATTTAAAATACTCTACATGACCGCCTTGATAGGAGGACATAGCAATTCCTTGTACATCTTCCTGAATGGCCGCATTGACGACTTCCTCTACTGAGCGATTATGACCGAGATGAATGACCTCTACACCACTTGATTGCATAATGCGCCGCATAATATTAATTGAAGCATCATGTCCATCAAACAAACTTGAAGCTGTTACAAAGCGAAGATGATGTTTCGGCTTATATACCTCAACTGTACTCATTCTACTCCTCCTTATCCCTCGCAAATGCGATTTGAAATCTATTTAGACAAGTCATCTATTTATGAACGTACAATCCCCCAATTAAAAGTTCCGTTTGAATGTCAATATATTCTTCAAGTGTATATGCCTTCTGCAGTGCCCACCTTCGGAACCCCCACATTTGACCCTGAACAAAAATATTATGAGCAACAAGGCTGATTTCTTTCTCTGAAAGACGCAGCTCTCCGTTTTCTACACAATGTGAGATAACTACTTCAAACATCTTAACCATCTCTATTTCTTTATTTAGTACATAGGGCAAGGCATCTTTTGAGAGGGACTTCGCTTCTTGATACATAACAAGTACCTCATCCTGCATATCGTCCATCACTTGAAAAAAATAGGCAATCGTCAGCCGTAAGTTTTCAATGGTTCCTCGATTTTGATGAACCTCTTTCTGAAGCCGTTCTTTTACTTCATCATAAATAAAATCGCAAACTAAATATAAAACATCTTCTTTTGTTCTGATGTATTCATAGAGTGTTCCAATACTGAAGCCTGCTGCTTTAGCAATCTCCCTAGTTGTCGTCCGGTGGAAGCCTTTATCCTTAAACAGCGTGACCGCTCCTTTAATCATTTGCGTCCGCCTCATTGAGACAAGCTGTTCATCCTTTACGGATGCGTGAACTTCTCTTTTCTCCATACTCTACCGCCTTTTTGCATGAGCCTGTTTCCGGTATACACTGCCGGAAACAGGTCATCTTACTAGGTTATTTCGTCAGCATTCTTGAAATGACCAGCTTCTGAATTTCTTGAGTTCCTTCGTAGATCTGCGTAATTTTTGCATCGCGCATATACCGTTCAACAGGATAGTCCTTTGTGTACCCATAGCCGCCAAAAACCTGAACAGCTTCCGTGGTCACCTTCATGGCTGTATCTCCAGCAAATAATTTTGACATCGCAGATTCTTTTCCATATGGAAGACCCTCTGATTCAAGCCATGCAGCTTGATAGGTTAGAAGTCTAGCAGCTTCTACACTCGTTGCCATTTCAGCTAATTTAAAACCGATTCCCTGCTGAGCCGCAATTGGTTTTCCAAATTGTTCCCGTTCCTTGGCATAGTCAACCGCTGCATCTAATGCGCCTTGAGCAATACCGACTGCTTGGGCAGCGATTCCATTACGCCCGCCGTCTAGTGTCATCATGGCGATTTTAAATCCTTCGCCCTCTTTCCCTAATAAATTTTCCTTTGGTACGCGGCAATTTTCAAAAATTAATTCCGTTGTAGGTGACGAACGAATCCCTAGCTTTTTCTCTTTTTTCCCTACACTAAATCCTGCAAAATCCTTCTCTACAATAAAGGCCGATGTTCCTTTTTGTCTTGATGCTGGATCCGTCAAAGCAAAAACAACATATGTATCAGCTATCCCGCCATTTGTAATAAATATTTTCGTTCCATTTAAAATATAATCATCACCATCTGCAACAGCCGTTGTTCTCATAGCTCCCGAATCTGAACCAGATCCCGGCTCAGTCAAGCCATATGCACCAATTGTTTCACCCTGTGCCATTGGTCGGAGATATTTTTGCTTTTGTTCCTCTGATCCAAATTTATAAATAGGCCATCCAGCAAGTGAAGTATGTGCAGATAACGTAACCCCCGTTGATGCACAGACCTTGGACAATTCTTCAATCGCAATACAATAGGCTAAATAATCGCTGCCAATCCCGCCGTATTCCTCGGGCCAAGGTATCCCAGTCAAACCAAGATCAGCCATTTTTTTGAATATATCCATATCAAAACGTTCTTCTTCATCTCGTTCTGCGGCAGTTGGAGCCACTTCATTCTTGGCAAAATCCCGCACCATTTTTCTGATCATTTCGTGCTCTTCTGTTAATTTAAATTGCATAGTGATTATCTCCCGTCTCTGATTAGATGTTTTGCAATAACGATGTGTTGAATTTCGCTGGTACCTTCATAAATCTCCGTAACCTTTGCGTCACGAAAATAGCGCTCGACCGGATAATCCTTGGTATACCCGTAGCCGCCATAAACTTGGATGGCTTCACTTGTTACCTCTACTGCCGTTTTCGAAGCAAACAGTTTGGCCATGGAAGCTTGCTTTCCGCATGGAAGGCCTTGAGCGCGGAGGGCTGCTGCTTGATAGACTAATAATCTTGATGCTTCAACCGCTGTGCCCATATCCGCCAGTTTAAATCCGATCCCTTGCTGAGCGGCAATCGGTTTACCGAATTGCACTCGCTCTTTTGCATATGAAACGGCATGGTTAAATGCCCCCTCAGCAATTCCAAGTGCTTGTGCCGCTATGCCGATTCTGCCTACATCAAGATTCGCTAGGGCGATTTTAAATCCTTCCCCTTCGTTTCCAAGCAGATTTTCTTTTGGCACCATCATGTTTTCAAAGGTCAGCTGAACCGTGCGTGAACCAGATAAGCCCATTTTGTGTTCATCTTTACCAATGATTAATCCCGGCGTATTTTTTTCAACGATAAAAGCAGAAATTCCTCTGCTGCCTTCGTCCGGGTTCGTAGAAGCAAACACAATGTACACATCTGCTTCGCCGCCGTTTGTAATAAATATCTTTGACCCATTTATCCTATAAAAATCGCCATCTCTAACAGCCTTCGATTTTAGACTTCCAGCATCCGAACCCGCACTCGGTTCAGTCAGACAAAATGCACCTAAATACTCACCGCTTGCGAGCTTTGGTACATATTTTTGTTTCTGCTCGTCATTGCCAAAGTAGATAATGGGGCTGGTTCCGACAGATGTATGTACGGAAAGAATCACTCCTAAGGTTGGACTAACCACAGAGATTTCATGAATCGCAATAATATAGGAAATGAAGTCCATTTCGGCACCGCCGTATTTCTCCGGTACTGGAATGCCCATTAATCCAAGCTGACCCATTTTTTTTAAGAGTTCTCTTGGAAACTCTCCATTCTCCATATTCTCAACGAAAGGAGCAATTTCTTCTCGTGCAAACTCACGGACCATTTTACGCATCATTTGCTGTTCATCAGTAAAGTGTAAGTTCAAAGTGATACCCCCTGCCCTGATTCTTGTTAGTTATATTCGTAAAAACCACGGCCTGTTTTTTTACCCAGCCATCCAGCTTTTACATATTTACGTAATAACGGACATGGCCGATATTTATCGTCACCAAAACCTTCATGAAGCGTTTCCATTATATATAGACACGTATCCAAACCAATAAAGTCAGCTAGTGTCAGTGGTCCCATGGGATGGTTCATCCCTAGCTTCATCACATTATCAATGTCTTCCTTGCTTGCAACCCCTTCATACAAGGTATACACGGCTTCATTTATCATAGGCATGAGGATTCTGTTTGCCACGAAGCCAGGAAAATCATTGACCTCTACTGGTACCTTTGATAACTTTTTCGCCATATCCTCAATGGCTCTGTATACTTCATCAGATGTAGCTAACCCACGAATAACCTCGACTAATTTCATCACTGGCACCGGGTTCATGAAATGCATACCGATAACCTGCTCTGGCCGCTTGGTTGCAGCTGCAATTTCTGTAATGGGCAGCGATGATGTATTTGTAGCAAGAATTGTATGTTTTGGAGCAATTTCGTCTAACTCGTTAAATAATTTGGACTTTATATCCATATTTTCAATGGCTGCTTCAATGACTAAATCCACACCTGCAGCATTTTGTATATCCGTAGAAGTCGATAGTCTAGACAGTATTTTCTGACTTTCCTCGTCTGATATCTTTCCTTTTTCCACTTGGCGGTTAAGGTTTTTGGAGATATTCAGGATACCTTTCTGTACAAATTCCTCCTTTAAATCATGTAAAATCACGTCATATCCGCTCATCGCGCATACTTGGGCAATACCTGATCCCATTTGACCAGCACCAATTACCAACACTTTTTCAATCATCATGTCGTTCTCCCCCTAGTAAGTTATGACTTTGGTACTTCGATTAAGATTGCATCGCCCTGACCGCCGCCGCTGCATATGGCTGCTATTCCTAAGCCCCCGCCGCGTCGCTTTAATTCATGCATTAACGTAATAATAATTCGAGCACCGCTGGCTCCAATTGGATGACCAAGTGCTACAGCCCCGCCATTGACATTTACTTTTTCAAGGTTTATATCCGCTATCTTCCCACTTGCCAAAGCAACTGCAGCAAAAGCTTCGTTTACTTCGAATAAATCAATTTCATCTAGTGTTTTTCCAGTCTTTTTCAATAACGCGTTAATGACCAGCCCTGGAGTTTTTGGGAAATCCTTTGCTTCTGTTGCCACTTCCGCATGACCAACAATGTATGCGAATGGTGTTTTTCCTTCCCTGACCGCACGTTCCTCACTCATTAACACCATTGCACCTGCACCATCATTTACCCCAGGAGCGTTCCCTGCGGTTATGCTGCCTTCGTTATTGAAGGCTGGTCCTAACTTGGCTAACTTTTCAATAGAAGTGTCCTTACGCGGAGCTTCATCTTGTTCGACGATCACTGGCTCTCCTTTACGAACCGGCACAGTTACCGGAATAATTTCTTCAGCTAGGATCCCTTCTTCTATTGCTTTTACAGCTTTTTGATGACTTTGAAATGCCCAGTTATCTTGCTCTTCACGAGTTAACTCCAGCTCTATTGCTGTGCTGTTTCCGTATGTCCCCATATGTGCACCCGTAAAACTGCAGCTTAGCCCATCATGAATCATCAAATCTTTCATTGGAGCGTCCCCCATTCGCAGTCCCCATCTAGCCTTTGGAAGGAAATACGGTGCATTGCTCATAGACTCCATGCCGCCGGCTACAATCA
>NZ_JAZVJO010000432.1:0-3073 GCF_059453735.1 Peribacillus sp.
CAATCTCCTGGTAAAGAACAAGCAGAAAAGCAAGTAACAAGTGATTTAATAGTAGAGGAAGCCCGCCAGGAAGCACATCGTATCGAAGAAGAAGCCAAACAAAAAGGTCAAAAAATTTACCAAGATATCGAACAAGCTAAATCTTATTGGGAACAAACTGAAAAACATCAATATATTCAAGCAGGATACGATGACGGGTTTTTAAAAGGCTCTGACACTGGCCGCAGCCAAGGATTAGCAGAATATACACATTCAATTGAGATGGCAAAAGGTATCGTTGAAACTAGCAAAATGGATTATTTAGATAAGCTAGCTAAAGCTGAGGAGACAATCCTAGATCTTGGAATAAAAGTAGCTGGTAAGATTATCGGTTTACAATTAGATAAATCAGAAGAAGCGTTTGTATCGATCGTAAAAAGGGCAATCAAGGAAGCGCGTGACTATAGCGAGGTAGAACTTCATATTCATCCGGAACATTATCAGTCCATTCTATCCCAGAAAGAAGAACTTCAAGCGATCTTCCCAAAGGAGATTAATATTTATATTTATCCTGATAGCGATCTTGAAGTAAACAGTTGTATTATCGAATCTGGAAATGGAAGAATTGATGCTTCAGTTGATAGTCAGCTGGCAGAAATTAGGCGGAAGTTAGCAGAGCTAATGGACAGGGGAATATATGATGAAAGCAAATGATTTATTGCCCCTTATCGATCAAATCGAAACGTTTAAGCATTATGGACGGGTAAAACGGGTGGTCGGCTTGATGATTGAATCACAGGGTCCTGAAAGTTCCATAGGGGATGTTTGTTACATTCATGCAGGTACAAAAACCAAGAAAAAAACAATTCTAGCTGAAGTAGTCGGTTTTAAAGAAGAAATGGTTATTTTGATGCCGTATACCACACTTGCAGAAATTTCACCGGGATCAATTGTTGAGGGGACATCACGACCCCTCGAAGTCAAAATTGGTGCAGAATTAATCGGTAAAGCAATCGATCCTCTTGGGAGACCCATTGATGGTTCACCGATTCCGAAAGGTCTTGCATCTATTCCTGTCGATCAAGATCCTCCTAATCCTATGGAGAGACCGCCTATAAATGAAGCGATAAATGTTGGAGTTAGAATGATAGATAGTATGCTGACCGTAGGTAAAGGGCAGCGTGTTGGGATATTTGCAGGGAGCGGAGTCGGCAAAAGTACATTACTAGGTATGGTGGCAAGAAATACGACTGCTGATATAAATGTAATCGGCTTGATTGGAGAACGTGGTCGAGAGGTTCGGGAATTTATTGAGAAGGATTTAGGTCCAGAAGGATTAGCACGTTCCATCGTTGTGGTCGCGACGTCCGATCAGCCAGCACTAATGAGGATTAAGGGTGCCTTAACCGCAACGGCCATTGCTGAATATTTTCGAGACAAGGGTTTGAATGTCATGTTGATGATGGATTCAGTCACACGAGTTGCGATGGCACAGAGGGAGATCGGCTTGGCCGTCGGAGAGCCGCCTACAACGAAAGGATATACCCCTTCTGTCTTTGCTATTCTGCCGCGATTACTTGAACGAACCGGAACAAATAAATTTGGTACCATCACCGCTTTTTATACGGTATTGGTTGACGGCGATGACATGAATGAACCAATCGCAGATGCTGTAAGAGGGATCTTAGACGGCCATTTTGTAATGGATAGGCAAATTGCCAATAAAGGTCAATATCCAGCGATTAACGTCCTTAAAAGCATCAGCAGGGTGATGAATAATATTGTCGATGCTAAACATAAACAGTCAGCTGAAAATATGAGAGCTTCGCTATCTACTTATATGGAATCAGAAGACTTGATTAATATTGGTGCATATAAGCGAGGAACATCAAAGGAAATTGACGATTCAATAAAGAAACAACCGCAGATTATTTCTTTTTTAAAACAAGGGACCCATGAAAAAGTGTCTAAGGAGGAAAGTGTGTTTAACCTTATACAACTTATGGAAAAGGGTGAATAGCTTTGAGTTATCACTATAAATTCGAAAAAATATTAACAATAAAAGAAAAAGAAAAAAATGATGCATCTTCAAAATACAATCAAGCTGTTAAAACTTTCGAACTAACAGCCGAAAAGCTATATAGGACCTTGAGAAAAAAAGAAGAAATGCAAAATGTACAACAAGGAAGATTAAGTCAAGGACTAGCGGTACAAGACATTCGCCATCACCAAGCATTTATGGACACCATGGAGAAAACGCTTGAACGTATTCAACAAGAAGTCATGGAGGCGAGGTACCGAATGAATGCCTTTCAAGAAACTCTAGTTGAAAAAACCATTGAAATGAAGAAATACGAAAAGATTAAGGATAAAGATTATGCTAAGTTCCTAGAACAGATAAAGGAACTTGAAAACAAGAATATGGATGAAATTTCAATACGGCAATTTATAAATAAGGCAATTAGGTGACAACGATGAATAATGAAGCGGAGAAAACCGATAACAAACATAGTAAATTTCAATGGTTTCTGGTGACTGTATTTATTCCCACAATTTTCACAGTGGTTGTAGCAACAATTGTTTTAACGACTACAGATATTAATATTTTCACAAAAGCCAAAGAAGTTGGTGAAAAGATTCCGTATATCTCAACTTTAATGGAAGAACCAAAATCCAGCCAAAGCGAGAATGTTAATCAGCAAAAAGAAAAAATGGCTGATTTGGAAGTGAAAATAGCTGATCAGCAATCAGAAATTGAAGAAATGGAAGGGCTGCTTGACGAAAAAGATGCAACTATTCAGCGTAACGATTTGGAAAAGCAGCAGCTTGAAACAGAAATTAATCAGCTTAGGCAGCAACAAGATACGAATAAGCGTGAGTATAAGGACATCATTAAGACTTATGAAACGATGTCTCCCAAAAAATCAGCTCCAATTATAACAGCGATGAATGATGAGGATGCAGTAGGAATTCTTGCTAATATGAAAACAGATACACTGGCATCTGTCATTGAACAAATGCCGCCGTCGGATGCAGCTCGATTAATGAAGCAATTAACAGAAAAAGTGGATAATCAGCAGCGATAAGCAGGTTG
>NZ_JAZVJO010000433.1:0-3374 GCF_059453735.1 Peribacillus sp.
TTTTAAAAAATATATTTTTATTATGAGGGCTCAAGATGTCTGACCTCTAACCTCCAACATCTATATAGTACAATAGATGATCAGGAAAAGTAAACAAAGAATATTATTAAGAAATAATTCCCATTCGAGATTTTATTTAAAGAACATTGATTTATCAGCCTTTATAGAGTGTTTTAACAATTTTATTCACAAAACGTCTACATTATTTCTATACCAATAGTATGATACTTTCATATTTTTTCAGATTATTTATAAGTAAAAAGACATACTTTTTACTTTCCCTGCCCTATAAGAGAAAAAGAAAAAAACTACTTTTTCCGGTTCAAATGAACAAGAAAAAGTAGTTCCTTTAATAGATCGTATTTGACTTAATAAGCTCCCCGAATATAACTTTTCACACTACTTTCATAGAAGCTTCTTATCCGTTGTAATTCTTTTTCAGTAAATGGCTTCGTATGAATAGCTTGAAGATTTTGTTCAACTTGTTTTGCATTTTTAAACCCGGGAATGGCACATGTTATGGCATCTTGGTCAAGAATCCAGCGCAAAGCAGCACTGCTTAAAGACTCACGACCTTCCGCTATCCAGGAAAGTTCCTCAGTAAGCTCTACTCCTTTCGCAAACTCAAGGCCTGCAAAAGTTTCGCCTACATTAAACTGTTCACCATTTGCATTAAAATGACGGTGGTCATCGTCAGCAAACTTAGTTTGATTCGTAAATTTACCTGTAAGTAGTCCGCTTGCGAGCGGCACACGTGCTAAAAGACCAACGCCTTGCTCTTTAGCTGCCGGGAACAGTTCCTCAAGGGCTTTCTGACGGAATACATTGAAAATAACTTGTAAAGCCTTAACACCTGGATTAGTCAGGCAAAAGAGTCCTTCTTCAACCGTTTCCACGCTTACACCATAATGACGAATCTTCCCCTCTTGCTGTAATTTGTCCAGTACCTCAAATACATTCGTATTTTTTAAGATTTCTAGAGGTGGACAGTGAATTTGATACAAATCAATCCGCTCACGGCCCAGTCTCTTTAAACTATCTTCACAATATGCACGAACTGCCTCTTCAGAATACGTTTTGGGGTCATGTATATCACCTGCTCTACAGAACTTTGAAGCGATATAAATTTGATCTTCTTTGCCTTTAGTAGCTTCACGAAGTAATTCTTCACTACGGCCATTTCCATATACATCTGCCGTATCAAAGAAATTTACGCCAAGCTCCATTGCACGATGTAAACCTAACAGCGCATCTTCAGTCGTAGACTTCCCCCAATCACCGCCTATTCCCCATGTTCCAAAACTAATCTCACTAACGTTTAATTCTGTATTTCCTAGTTTCCGGAATTTCAAAGAAAAGTCACTCCTTTATTTAAGATGATTTATTTTTATTGTAAACGTCGAAACCAACTGCAATTAAGAGAACCAGCCCTTTAATCGTTTGTTGATAATCGACACCTAACCCGATGAGGGACATCCCATTGTTCAAGACCCCCATAACCAGTCCACCCACTACCGCTCCAATCACAGTTCCTATCCCTCCATAGGCAGAAGCCCCGCCGATAAAGACAGCTGCTATCGCGTCTAACTCAAATGAGTTTCCTGCTTTTGGAGTAGCCGCATTCAATCGAGCTGCAAATAACAAGCCGGATAACGCAGCAAGGACACCCATATTCACAAATACCCAAAATGTCAGCCATTTTGTTTTAATCCCAGAAAGCTTAGCCGCTTTCTCATTGCCGCCTAGGGCATATAAATGACGGCCTGCTATCGTTTTATTCGTAATGAATGAGTACACAACAATTAAGACAACTAAAATGACAAGGATATTAGGAATTCCTTCATATGAAGCTAGGAAATAAGCAAATACATTCATCACGCCTACAATGAGAATTAGTTTTAAGGCAAATAACCACATTGGCAAGATGTCGAAGTTATAAGAAGCTTGTTGTTTTCTTTTTCTTATTTCCCCCCAGATTAAGATCAGTGAAATAACAACTCCAACAATCATGGTTAACAGATCCAAATCACCCGACTTATTAAGCCCTGGTATAAAGCCTGAACTCATTTGACGAAATGACGCTGGAAATGGTGCAATCGATTGTCCATCTAAGACAAGCATGGTAAGGCCGCGGAAAACCAGCATTCCAGCTAACGTAACAATAAACGCAGGTACCCGTAAAAACGCCACCCAAAAACCTTGCCACGCACCAATTAAGCCACCGATAATCAGACAAAGCACAACAGACAGCCATACAGGTAAATTCATTTCTACCATAAAGATGGCTGACATCGCTCCTACAAACGCGACAACTGAACCTACTGAAAGATCAATATGCCCGAGGATGATTACTAAAAGCATACCTATCGCTAGAACAAGGATATAGCTGTTTTGAAGAATTAAGTTCGTAATATTAATTGGTTTTAATAGAACACCTTCTGTTAAAATTTGAAAAAGAATCATAATTAGGACTAATGCGAGTACCATGCCATACTGTCTTAAATTATTTTTGAACAAACTAGCAAGCGTCTTCATTGCTGCTCCACCCCTGTTCTAGTCATATATTTCATTATTTTTTCTTGTGTAGCATCTTCTCTAGTGAATTCAGCGGTGAATTTGCCTTCTCTCATTACATAAATACGATCAGCTATCCCTAGTATTTCAGGTAACTCTGACGAGATGATAAGCACGCCTTTGCCTTGGTCAGCTAATGTATTAATAATCGAATAGATTTCATACTTAGCCCCGACATCTATACCGCGAGTTGGCTCATCAAGAATGAGAATATCTGGTTCCGTAAACATCCACTTGCTCAAAATTACTTTTTGTTGGTTTCCCCCGCTTAGGTTCATTGTTTTCTGCAGAATGCTTGGACTTTTTATATTCATTTGTTTCCGGTACTTTTCTGCCTCTATCACTTCTTGATGATCATTGACAATCGTATTCTTAGAAATTTTTTTCAGGTTCGCTAAGGTAATATTGGTTTTAATATCATCTTCTAGAACCAGACCGTACTGTTTCCGATCTTCTGTCACATAAGCAATTCCGTTGTTGATTGCTTGGGTTATATTTGTTAATTTCAGTTCTTTTCCATCTTTAAACAACTGTCCAGTAATTTTCTTACCGTAGGCTTTCCCAAAAATACTCATGGCAAGCTCCGTTCGTCCCGCCCCCATAAGTCCAGCTATTCCTACAATCTCACCGCTGCGGATAGAAAAGCTGACGTCTTCCACAATGTTTCTGTCCGGATTAGCCGGATCTTGAACTTCCCAATTCCGAACTTCAAAAATCGTTTCTCCAATATTAGGCGTATGATCAGGATAACGATTCGTTAAGTCCCGGCCAACCATTCCTTTAATAATACGGTCCTCTGT
>NZ_JAZVJO010000434.1:0-1804 GCF_059453735.1 Peribacillus sp.
TGTAGTTATGGAAAAGATTACTAAGAAGCAGATGTTTGAGGGTATGGTCGCTTACTTCAAGGGTGAGGACACCGCTATCTCTGAGGCTCAGTTCGCCGAGTTCTGTGAGAAGCAGATTGTGGATCTGGATAAGAAGGCTGCTAAGTCCAAGGAGCGTGCCGCTGCAAAGCGCGCTGAGGGCGATGAGCTGACTGATGCTGTGTACGCAGTCATCACCGATGAGTACCAGACCATTGCGGATATCGCTACTGCGGTTCTGGCTGACATGGAAGAGGGCGCTGATATCTCTACCCAGAAGATCACTGCTCGTCTGACCAAGCTGGTTAAGGCAGAGCTGATTGAGAAGGACCAGGTTGTCGTCGAGACTGAAGACGGCAAGAAGGCTAAGAAGATGGCCTACCGCCTGGCTGCGCCCTCTGAAGAGGTAATTGACGAGGAGTAATCCTCATAAGCAATCCCTGTGAGTGTAATAACTCACAGGGATTTTTTATGCTCAATGTAGGAGCTTTCAGCTGCTCCTGCCGAACCTGGATGCCACCTACTGCAAACCTAAATCAATCTAGGGCTTTAGAATTTTTACGAGCAATTTGTGCCTTATATTGATTTTATTAAAAAATTATGATATAATATATTATAAGAATAAAAAAAGGAGGAGCAGATGCAAGTCCTAAATGACAAGGAGTATGGACTATTTGAACGTTTAGTGTCCTTATCTCAGCAAGAACTTCATAAAACGTTAGGTGTTTACTTAAAAAGTAAATATAAAGAAGTAATTATTACAAAAGAATATATTGTGGCAGTTGGTGATATTCCAATAGCACTGGTAGCTCATATGGATACAGTATTCTATAATCAACCAAGTGAGGTTTATTATGATCAGCGAAAAGGAGTACTGTGGTCTCCCGATGGATTGGGTGCTGATGATAGAGCAGGTATTTTCGCAATTATTCAAATAATTCAGTCTGGTTTGCGGCCCTCTATTATTTTAACTACTGACGAAGAACGTGGTGGATTGGGCGCACAAAAATTAGCAAAAATTGAATGTCCTATTCCTTTTTTGAAATATCTAATCCAACTTGATCGTCGAGGCGCTTGTGATTGCGTTTTTTATGATTGCGCAAATGGGGATTTTATCAAATTTATTGAAGCTTATGGTTTTATTGAAGCAAAAGGCAGTTTTAGTGATATCAGCTTTTTAATGCCTGCATGGAAAGTGTGTGGTGTTAATTTGTCTGTTGGTTATGCAAATGAACATAGTATAAGTGAAATTCTGCATATTAATGTTCTTTTCCGAACCATCGATAAAGTAAAAAAGATGCTGCAAGAAACTAAAATTCCTAAATTTGATTACTATGAAGCTCCAAGTGCATTAACTGATTATTTTGCAGAAATGAATCCTTCTTATGGGTATGAGATGGATCTTGGTAAAAAATGTATTTGTTGTGATTCTTATTTCTTTGATTTTGAATTAATTCCTACCAAGAGTAGAGAAAAAAATAAAATGGTGTATTACTGTCCGGATTGCGCGGTTGATCGAGTCAATTGGTGTGAATGTTGCGGTTTCGCTTACGAAATAAAAGATCCAGAAGACGATATTGATATTTGTCCGGACTGTGTGGAGGTATTAAGTGCTGAAACAAATCAAAAGGCAAGTGGCTGATGTCATTAGTCATTCACAGTGTTTTGATGAACCATTTGTGGATGAATTAATTAATACATGGTTAGAAGCAAAAAGAGATTTTATTGAAGTATTTGGCGGTAAACTTATTTATGAAGTTCCCATCCCAATCACTTTTAAGATGAC
>NZ_JAZVJO010000435.1:0-13439 GCF_059453735.1 Peribacillus sp.
AGTTAAAAGTGGGGTGTGGGATGGGGAGCAATGTTCTATTTTAATTCTTGAACGATATAACTCTTACTGACCCAGCCATCCCTACCGTCGTCCAACTGGATTTGGTACCATGTTTTTTTCTCATTCATCATTAATGTGCCATCTTTTTTGAGGACGAGCTGAACATATGAATTAGGTGTCAATTCACCGATTTTCTCGCTCGATGCAGATGCCTCTTTACGAACATTAAGATTTTGATATCCTTCAGTGCCGCTGACTCGGCCTAAATTCTTAACGGATATCGCTTTTTTATATTCGACAAAGTTTATGCTGTTGGTCCAGTATTCTTTGTCAGCGACTTTAATTCGTACCCAATAGTCATTTGCTTTTTCTAACAAAGTAAACGATTTGCCTGATTCCAAGAGCGTTGACGATTTAGTATCTTCTTTACTCTTATAGAGATTTAAATTTTTATTAGCAATACCCTGGATGTTTCTTGGAAACAAGTCGGTACCATTCGGAATACTTGGTTCAGCAAGATATATAGTGTTAATCACAGCATTTTTGTAATCTGCTTGATTATAAGGGTAGATTCTTTCCATATGCGCGGCAATCTTTTTTCCCCATTCAGGGTCACTTGCATAATAAAAGTTCATCCCTTCGCTGTTGGTATCAATTCGTTTTTGGTTCATATCTATTGTACTGAAGCCAAGATGAGCCTCTTTAAATCGCCATTTACCAGGCTTTAAGTAGGTAGCTTTTAACTGTTTGGCGATGTATTCGATACAGGCATCAACAGAATTAAAGCGGTATGATGCGATAAATGGAGCGGCGTCGTAGGATCCAAAACCGAATAAATTATTTTTCCCTAATGAAATATCCGAGGTGCCATATCCGCTTTCATGAATCGCATGCGCAGCTAAATATAATGGATTGACTCCATATGCATTCCCAGTTGCTATAAACAATTTCCCTTTTCCTGTTAAAACACTCATTTTGTTTTTTGGGGTTACATATGATGATATATACTGATCAATCTGAGCAGCTGTTACTTTTGATTGTGTGCGTAAATCGATAAATTGATACCCAGTGCGATTCATAATTGGGTCACCCGTTCTAACTAGGTTAAGCGAGTCAGCAGAGACGTAACCAGTCCTGCTGCCATCAGTGACTTTATACATGTCATTTGAAGTTCGTGCATTTGCCATAATTATTGTTGATGGTTTAAGAGTAAAAGCAGCCGGTCCTTTTCCATCCGTTGTTTTATAAGCAGATACTTCAGAAGTCGTCACAAACGTAGTGTCGGAGATTTTTTCTTCTGTAATCGGTGC
Organism: Peribacillus sp.; assembly: GCF_059453735.1. NCBI lineage: Bacteria > Bacillati > Bacillota > Bacilli > Caryophanales > Bacillaceae > Peribacillus > Peribacillus sp. The sequence goes on from NZ_JAZVJO010000435.1 coordinate 1,311, forward strand.
CTCTGCAGGTGCTTCGTACTCACTGAAATCGCCGTTGAAAATATATCCGATTGTATTTTCATAGCTTATTTCGTACCAGTCGCCAATTTTCTTCTCGGTGATATACTGGGTGCCTTTTTTAATAGTGCCTAATTTGGCGAAATCAGTTCCATAAGAGGCATAGACGTTTGTTTCTAATTTAGCTTGTAGAATAGTTGGTTTGATAGACGAGAACGTTTTTTCCCCGACATCATCACCCTTTAGATAGCTTTCTTGGTCATTATAGATAATCTTATACCAAGTACCCGTCTGATTTACTGTCTTTTCCTTAGTAATAAAGCCATTACTAGGAGAAATAGTTCCTGTGGTTAGACTTGTAGATTCAGGTGCTCCGTATACCTTAGCTGCTTTATTTGTAAAATAAATGCCGTTTATACTATAAACCATTTCTTTATTTTCACTAAAATCTTTTCTGTAAACGTAGCCGGTAATCCCCTTATAGCTAACGCTCAACCAATCGCCGTTACTTTTTTTCGAAGTAACTTCAGTTCCTTTGGGAATCACCGTTAATTTCTTATGGGCATTACCATAGGATTGATAGAGATTTGTGTTCTTTTCAGATACATACTTAGTTTTGGCAAAAGAAGTAAAGGTACTTGGTGTAAGCCCGCTGTTTTTGAGATAGAGCTTTTGGCCGTTCAAGGATACCCGATACCATGTTTCACCGATGCTGTTTACAATTTTTTGAGTACTATAAAAGCCATTATGGGCAGATACAGTTACAGCAGTTCCTTTTGCAGATGGTTGGAAATAAAGATTAGTAGCTTTTTTTGTGAATTTATAAATTTTACTAATAGACTTTTCCTTTATGTACTCGTCCACATAGCGGCTGCTTACCCAGCCCTTTTTCACGACTGTTTTTTTATTAGATTTATAGCTGAAAGTGACCTTATACCAGCCGGTCTTTTTTTCCGTTGCTTTAATAATTTTTCCTTTTGGAATGGTTAGTAGCTTTTTGGATTTTGTACTGGCGGAAACACGTAATACTAAATCAGCCGTCGTTTTTAGTTGTGTTTTCTTAATTACGCTTGCTTCAGCAGAGCTGATCCCAAGGGTTGTGACTGCAGGGAGAGCAGCTGTTGTGACTAAAATTCCTGCTGAAAGAGTAAGAACCATACTCATTTTTCTCAATAAAACCATTCCTTTCGTATGTATAAATCATCTTTTTTATTAATCACTAGTAGTATCGGTACAAATAAAGAATTAGTAGAGTAAAGTAAAAAGATTTTAATAGACATATATAGTATGTATTTGTAAAAGGTGGAAAACAATATAAATTTACCTTTTTTAGTATTTTAGGTTCAATTTATATTTTTTAAAGGGAAATATCTTGGACGTCCCGAATAGAATTAAGTAGAAGAATAGGTAAAGGAGTGATCTAGTGAATGAGCCGGAAGAGTTATTTACGATTATTCCAAATGTTATCTGTTTAAAATGCGGGAATAAAGGGGCCGTACAACCATATGGGAAGTATTATCCAGACGGTGTAGGGGAACTAGCTGATCAATATAAGTCCTTTGAAAGTGTGAAGGATAAGCCATATATGTCAGCGGCCATGGGTTTTGGGGGTACATTGCCTTCTAGATGCTTAAATTGCGGAAATACCGGTTTAATAGATATTACGGGATTAGAAGGATACAAACAAGCCTTTAAAACCGTGCGTAAATAAAATCTGAAGCGGTTACAATTTTTCATAAAAAATAGATTAGTTCATATTTGTAAAATATGATTAATAATGTAAAAATAGGGTAATGAAGCTGTGTACATATTTATACTAACCATAAGAAAATGGGGGGTCTATCGATGAAAAAGGGTAAATTATTTACCGGTATTTTTTCAAGTCTGTTTTTGGCAGGTGCCGTGTTGAGCGGATGCTCATCTTCTTCAAGCGGAGGGGATTCAAAGGATGATCTCACACTAGAAGTCTTTCAGTTTAAAGTAGAATTCAAAAACCAATTTGAGGAATTAGCAAAAGCTTATGAAAAAGAAAATAAAGGCGTAAATATCAAGGTTTCGACTGTTGGAGGAGGAAATGACTACAAGCAGTCATTGACAACTAAATTTGCATCGGGCGAGGAGCCGGCAATTTTCAATATTGGCGGACCTACAGATGTAGAACAATTCGGTGATCGTTTACTCGATTTAGGGGAAACAGAAGCATCGAAGGCTGCGCTGGAAGGAACGCTGGATGGAGTTACGGTCGATGGAAAGGTATTAGGACTGCCGTTCAACCAGGAAGGCTATGGGTTTATTTATAATAAACGAATTTTTGAAAAAGCAGGGATTAAGGCAGAAGAATTAACATCTTATGACAAACTTTTGGAAGCGGTTAAAACACTGGATAGTAAAAAGAAGGATTTAGACTTAGAAGCAGTCTTTGCATTTCCAGTTAAAGAAAAATGGGTGACAGGGAATCATTTATCAAATGTTTTCTTGGCTCCAGAGTTTGAGGGGAACGTACTAAAGGCCTATGAGTCACCTACTGTGGAATTTAAAAACAGTGAAGGGTTAAAACAGATGGTCGATTTACAGAATGACTATTCGGTACAACCGACTACAAGCTTAGATTATTCACAACAGGTAGAGGAATTATTTTCACTTGAACGGGTTGCTATCATTCAACAGGGTAACTGGATCTATAACACTGTATATGAGATGGACCCTGAATTAGCTGAGAAAGGAATTGGTATTATCCCAATTCCGGTTAACGGAGAGTCTAAAATGCCAGTAGGGGTGCCGAACTACTGGGCAGTAAATACTAAAGTTGATGAAAAGGTACAAAAAGAAGCGAAGAAATTCTTGGATTGGATGTACACTTCAGATACAGGAAAACAAGCGGTGCTGGAAGACTTTAAATTTATCCCTGCCTATGAAGGATATGATGGGACGAAGATTGCTGATCCAATTTCACAGGAAATTTACAAATATTCTGAAGCAGGAAATACGATTGGATGGGCCTTTAATGGCTTCCCAATTGGCTGGAATGAAGACGAATTTGGGGCAAGTGTTCAAGCCTATGTCTCTGGTAAATTATCTTGGGATGAATTAGTTAAAAAGAATATGGACGCATGGAAAGAGATTCGTTCACAACAATAAAATAATAGACTGAGAGAAACGGAGAGGAGTCCGCTCCACTTCGTTTCTTTCTATTTTAAGAGCTTTATATTAATTGGGTAGATTGGAGGGTTGATTGGATGCGAAATCGTGACTTGTCATTTTGGCTTTTTCTTTCACCAGTTCTTATTTGTTTAATTGCCGTGGTTATTATTCCTTTATTAAATGGACTGTTTTATTCCTTTACTGATTGGAACGGGCTTAGTTTGAGTAAGTTTGTAGGCTTGGATAACTATACGAAGTTACTCAGTGACAATGAATTTATGACATCTTTCTGGTTCACGATTAAGTTTTCAGCTGCGGCTATTATTGTCATAAATATTATTGGGTTAGGATTAGCCTTAATTGTAACGCAGCACATTAAAAGCAGTAGTTTTTTACGGACAATATTTTTCATGCCCAATTTGATCGGTGGCTTGATTTTAGGTTTTATCTGGCAATTTATTTTTACAAAGGCATTTGCGGCAGTTGGTGATGCAGTTGGTATTGAAGGATTGAAAGGATGGCTTTCAACCTCAGAAACTGGTTTTTGGGGACTCGTCATTTTGACATCTTGGCAAATGGCTGGGTATGTCATGCTCATCTATATAGCGTATTTGCAATCCGTTCCACAGGAATTAATAGAAGCAGCCCAAATTGACGGAGCGAGTAAGTTTCAGCGGTTTAGAACCATTACCGTTCCACTAATTGCACCAGCATTTACGGTAAGTCTATTCCTAACTCTGTCTCATTCTTTTAAAATGTATGATCAAAACTTATCACTGACTAACGGAGGACCATATAATTCGACAGAAATGGTTGCGATGAACATTATCAAATCAGCTTTTACTGATAACGCTATGGCCTATGCTCAATCAAAGGCTGTGATTTTCTTTGTAGTAGTAGCAGCCGTCTCGCTTGTGCAGGTATTTTTCAACAAGAAAAAGGAGGTTGAACTGTAATGAGTAATCGTCGACTGCTGTATCTGGTTGAGATTATAGGGGTCCTCCTAGCCCTAGTTTGGCTCTTTCCATTTTATTTAATGGGAGTTAACGCGTTTAAAGTAAAACGAGATATTTTTGCTGATACAATTGGACTTCCGGAAACATGGACCTGGGATAATTTTGTCCAAGCCTTTGAACAATTAGGATTCATCAATGCTTTTGGTAATTCATTATTGATTACAGGTGTCAGCACCGTGTTAATAATCATCTTTTCTGCCATGGCAGCCTATGCTTTGTCACGAAATAAAAGTAAGTTTAGCTCCTGGATTTTCTTCGTGTTTGTGGCTTCCATGTTGATTCCGTTTCAATCGGTCATGATTCCACTTGTGGCTCAATTTGGCAAACTCGACATGCTTAATCGAGGCGGCTTAATTTTTATGTATATAGGTTTTGGTGCAAGTCTCTCAATCTTTCTCTATCACGGTGCTTTGAAGGGAATTCCAGAGTCGCTTGATGATGCGGCTAAAATTGATGGGTGTAATAAATTCCAGACTTTTTGGTATATTATCTTTCCGCTATTGAAACCGATGTCCGTTACAGTCGGCGTATTAAATGTTATTTGGATCTGGAATGATTATTTATTGCCTTCTCTCGTGATTGGTGGAAATGGGACGGAAACCATTCCCTTGAAGTTGTTCTTCTTCTTTGGGCAATACACAAAACAATGGCATTTGGCACTTGCCGGTCTTACGATTTCCATCCTTCCGGTAATTATTGCGTATTTCTTTGCACAAAAACAAATTATCAAAGGCATTTCAGATGGAGCTGTTAAGTAAATAGACCTACCAAAGGAGTGTATACGATGAAAGTGGTTGTTTGGAATGAAAATCGTCATGAAAAAACGAATGCGGCTGTATCAGCAATCTACCCAAAGGGGATTCATGGTGCAATTGCAGAATTTCTTCAAGAACAAGGCATAGATGCATCTACGGCAACGCTGGATGAACCAGAACATGGATTGAGTGAAGAGGTATTAAACGAGACCGATGTCTTGCTATGGTGGGGACATAAGGCACATGAAGATGTGAATGATGCGATTGTTGAACGAGTTTACCAGCGGGTTTTAGAGGGGATGGGGCTCATTGTTCTTCACTCAGGTCATTTTTCGAAGCTTTTCAAGAAATTAATGGGGACAACTTGTGATTTAAAATGGCGTGAGGATGGAGAAAAGGAACGGATTTGGGTTGTGGATCCCAGCCACCCGATTGCCGAAGGAATTGGGGAGTACTTTGAGTTGGAGCAGGAGGAAATGTATGGCGAGCATTTCGATATTCCTGCCCCTGACCAACTAGTCTTTCTCAGCTGGTTTGAAGGCGGCGAAGTTTTCAGAAGCGGCTGTACATACACTCGTGGAAATGGTCGAATATTTTATTTTAGACCCGGGCATGAAACGTACCCGACCTATTATAATCAGAATGTTCAAAGAGTCATTCAGAATGCAGTTGAATGGGTTAAACCAGTAAAAAGAATTCGACCTGAATATGGACATTCCCAAGCAATAGAGGATCTATCATCAAAGAATAAACAATAGGGAGAGATTGATATGCGTAAATTGAAGGTAGGAGTCATTGGCTGTGGAAGTATTGCAAGATATCGCCATCTTGCAGAATATCAGGCACATGAAAATGTTGAAATAACAGCTGTCTGTGACGTTGTCCAAGAAAGGGCACTCGAAATGGCAGAAAAATTTGGAGCAGCTGCATATACTGATTATCAGGAACTGCTTAAGAACGGTGAAATAGAAGCAGTGAGTATTTGTACTCCAAATGCCCTCCATGCTCCTATGTCAATTACAGCCCTACAGTCTGGAAAACATGTGCTGTGTGAGAAGCCAATGGCGACATCTTTAGCCGAAGCGGAAGCAATGATTGAGGCTGCAAAGGAAAATAAAAAGAAATTAATGATCGCTCATAATCAACGATTTGTTCCCTCCCATGATAAAGCTCATGAACTGATTCAAGCTGGCGACCTAGGCAGAATTTATAGCTTTAGAACGGCATTTGGTCATGGAGGCCCGGAAGGCTGGAGTATTGATGGAGCCCATAGCTGGTTCTTTGATAAGAAACAGGCATTTATCGGAGCTATGGGTGATTTGGGTGTGCATAAAACGGATTTAATGCGATTTTTACTTAATGAAGAATTTACAGAAGTGGCTGCATTTATAGAGACAAATGCAAAGCAAAATACAGATGTTGATGACAATGCAGTATTTATTTTAAAAACAGAAAACGGAATTATTGGAACCTTGGCTGCGAGCTGGTCTTATGGTGCAAAAGAAGATAACTCCACCATCATATATGGTGAAAAAGGGATTTTACGTTTAGAGGATGACCCTGACTATTCATTGATTATTCATTATACCAACGGTCAAACAGTGAAGGAGAACCTTGGGGGAATTCAAACCAATGAAGAAGGAGGGCAGGAGGATTCAGGAGTCATTACTCGTTTTGTTAGGAGTATTCTCTTGGACACGGCTCCTCCAGTCAACGGGGATGAAGGGATGAAGTCATTAAAGGTAATTTTAGGAGCACTTGATTCCAACAAAACCAAAAAAATCATTACATTATAAGAGGTGGATCAGCATGGAAAAGATAAAATTGGGGATTGTTGGAGCAGGTGGTATCTCTCGTGACAGACATATCCCAGCTTTTCAAAAGCTTCAGGATAAAGTCGTTCTTTATGGGATTCAAGATATTGAGGAACTTAGAGCGAAGAATCTTGCACTAAAAAATCGGATTGATCATGTCTTTACAAATTATCATGATATGTTTCAAGAAGTCGATGCAGTCCTCGTAGCGACACCTAATAAGTTTCATGCGGAGATTACGATTGCAGCCCTTGAAGCTGGATGTCACGTTTTATGTGAAAAACCGATGGCGATTACGACGGCTGAGTGTGAAGCCATGATAGAGGCAGCGAGTAAGGCAGGAAAAGTCTTATCTATTGCGTATCATTACCGCTTCATGAGAGAGGCCCAAGCTGCTAAGGTTGTCATTCAACAGGGAGAAATTGGCTTGCCATATGTAGGGAGGGTTCAAGCGTTACGCCGTAGAAAGGTGCCTGGGTGGGGCCTATTTACCAATAAAGAACTCCAAGGTGGAGGCGGTCTGATTGATTACGGCTGTCATTTACTTGACTTAGCGTTATGGCTGATGGGAGATCCAGAGCCAATTGAAATTTCAGGAACAACCTATAATTATATAAGCAAGGGTCATGAGCAGGTTAACCAGTGGGGGAAATTCGATTCGACAACGTTTGATGTAGATGACCACGCAACAGGCTATATTAAATTCGCCAATGGAGCTTCTTTATTATTAGAAACATCGTGGGCAGCGAATATTCGTGGTGACGCAAATACACTAAGCCTCTCAGGAACTGATGGGGGACTTGATTTATGGCCGTTTACCTTAAATAAAGCCAAGTACGGCATGTTATTGAACAGTGAAGCTGAATGGATTCCTGGTGATGAAACGCCTGATGTACAGCAGGCAGAAAACTTCGTTGACAGCTGTCTTGGATACTCTGCACCGCTGGTGAAACCATATGAGGCCTTAAAGGTTTCGAAAATTATCGAAGCGATTTACAAGAGTTCAGAAAGTGGAAAGAGTATTCATTTAGACTTGAAGGAGAGGGAGATTACATGAAATTAGGAATATTTACTGTACTATTCGCTGATAAATCCTTTGAGGAAATGTTGGATTATGTAAAAGAATCCGGGGTAAAAGCAGTTGAAATCGGCACTGGCGGATATCCTGGCAACAACCATTGTCCTCTTGAAGAGTTGTTAGAAAGTGAAGCTAAAAGGGAAGCTTATTTGGAGGCAGTACATTCGCGTGGATTAACGATTAGTGCTTTCAGTTGTCATGGTAATCCGTTGTCACCCGATAAAGCATTTGCCGATAAATGTCATGATACCTTTGTTAAAACGATTCAACTGGCCGAGCTGCTTGAAGTTCCCGTCGTGAACACCTTTTCAGGCACCCCTGGTGATCAGGAAGATGCCAAATACCCAAATTGGCCTGTCGCACCATGGCCGAATGAGTACAGTGAAGTTTTGGCGTGGCAATGGGAAGAAAAATTGGTACCATATTGGAAAAAATGGGGCCAATATGCTCAGGATCACCATGTTAAAATTGGGCTTGAGCTTCACGGAGGATTCCTTGTTCATACGCCATATACCTTGCTGAAGCTTCGAGAAAAAACCTGCGAAGCCATTGGTGCAAATCTTGATCCAAGTCATTTGTGGTGGCAGGGCATAGAACCAGTAGGAGCTATTAAAATTCTTGGTAAAGCTGGTGCCATCCATCATTTTCATGCTAAAGATACGTTCTTAGATCAAGAGAATATCAATATGTACGGCTTGACTGATATGCAGCCATATAGCAGCGTGCAGACACGTTCATGGAATTTCCGATCAGTCGGATGCGGTCACAGTATTCAAGAATGGTCTGATATTATTAGTGCCCTGAGGACATTCGGATATGACTATGTTGTCAGTATTGAGCATGAAGATCCACTGATGTCGATAGAAGAAGGATTCCACCGCGCTGTCCGAAATTTGAATTCCGTACTCATTAATGAAAGTCCAGCTGAAATGTGGTGGCTTTGATTCATTGTAGATAGTCCAACGTTAAGCATTCCTCTAGAGGGATGCTTCAGTTTGTAGACAAAAGGAAATCGGAATGGTTTCATTCCGAACCTCTTTTGGCATTTTGAACATATTTCATGGATGTTTTCCTGCTTATCGAGGCAGATCATGGCTTTTAATAGGCTTACTGTTATTTTATAGTTCTTTATTGACATAGTATCCATTTTTTAAATCACTTGTGTCCTGCTGAATTTGTTCTAGGATAGCCCTTTCAATCGCAAGGTTTTATCCAGATTAACTTTAGAAAGACGGTTGATTGAAGTGGAAGGCGTGAAGACTCCAGCGGGAACAGCGGGATAGGTGAGACCCCGCAGGAGCGTGAGCATTGATGTGGCTCACCGCCCGCCCGCGGAAAGCGAAGCGCCTGGAATGGAAATCAACATCTCGATTTTAAATCTCACCCGAGTTTGACTACAGTCTGAAGCATTCCTCTATAGGGATGCTTATTTTTTTCTGAAAATTTATACTCTTTATATGGTTATTAATGGAGATTCCTCTTATGCTATGAAATAATAATATAAAAAGGTTCGAGGTGAAGGCTGTGCGGAATCACGAGATTACGAGTGTCCATCCATTATTAGATGAACGTGGCGTGTTAGCAGAAGCGGGGTATTCGAAAAGCGAGCTTTTAACCTACAATCGCCCCGCTATTAAAGCAAACCCTTGGCGGATTAAAGAATGGGATTATTATTTAATCTCGAATAATGAGTTTGCGGTGGCATTAACGATTGCAGATAATTCCTATATGGGTTTAATTAGCGCTTCGCTGTTGGACTTTAAGGTACCGAGTCAACTAACGACAAGCGTCATGACCTTAGCACCTGGAGGAAAAATGAAACTTCCTAGCAGTTCAAAAACTGGGGATGCCATATTTCGTAATAAGCGGGTGGAGGCTGAGTTCTTTAATGACGGCAGTAAAAGACTGTTAAACTTTAAGATGAAGAAGTTTCATCAAGCTGATGACCTGTTTGTGGAACTAGAGCTATTCGATGAACCAGAGGAATCAATGGTTATTGCTACCCCCTTTAAAGAAGATAAAAAAGCGTTTTATTATAACCAAAAGATTAATCCTATTCGCGCAAAAGGAAAGGTACGATTTGCTGGGCATGAGTATCTGTTTGACCCCGCAGATTCCTTTGCCGTTTTAGATTGGGGCCGGGGTGTCTGGACATATAAAAATACCTGGTACTGGGGTTCGGCTTCAGGATTAATCGATGGAGTACCGTTTGGCTTTAATATTGGTTATGGGTTTGGTGATACAACAGCGGCGACGGAAAATATGCTTTTTTATCAGGGGAGAGCACATAAACTCGATGATGTAGAATTTCAGATTCCAATCAATAAAGAGAACTCAGAGGAATATATGAAGCCATGGACATTTCACTCTAGTGACAGCCGGTTCGAGATGACATTTATTCCGATTATTGACCGCTTTGCGCATTCGTCCGTGCTCTTTATTTCAAGTAACCAGCATCAGGTTTTTGGCAGGTTTTCTGGGAAGGTCATCTTGGATGATGGCAAAGAAATTATTGTAAAAGATTTATTAGGTTTTGCAGAAAAAGTAAGCAACAAATGGTGAAGCTGAACTCTTACGGTTACTATCCTTTTAATCAATTGATTAATTAAACTTATTTATAGATTTAATCAATCGATTAATTAAACATTTGTATCTGTTGCAAAGTCTCGGTATTTTCTCTTAATCAATCGTTTGATTAAAATAGATATGCATCAAATTAACCTTTTAATTCTCCTTATCTGGGATTGTGTTAAAAATTTTACAGTCGAGGAAAACATTGACCCGTAATTGTTAGTAGAATGAAACTTAATTATAATAAAACTTTGTTAAAATAATACGTTAGAGGTTCATCTCTTCTTTTTTAAAATGGTTTGTTTAGAAGGTCCTTAAAACTGGACTATTACTTTGACTTATAGATAAGCGGGGGAAAATCAATGGTGTCTGAAAATCAATTAATCGATAAAAAGTTTTACGAAACACTCGTGAGTGAAGAACAAGCATCCTTTGCTATTCAAGTTTTAGGAGAGGCCTATCTTGAAGAACAAAAAAACGAACTCCCAGAATTAGGAGAAATTCGGTATTCACAAGGTGAATTATATTACCACTTTAAAGATTACGAGGCTGCTATCTTTAAATGGGAAAGTATCTCCTCAGAATTACGTCCGTGGGCAAGAAAGAACAGTGCAGATGCCTATTACCAACTTGGTATGCTTTCAACAGCTGAAGATTTATATAAATCAATTGAAGCGGAAAGCTTGGTATTAAGAGCGGAAGTAGCGCTGCAATTATTTTCATTATACATAGAAGAAGCACGGTTTGATCTTGCTTCAAGAACAATTAAAGACGTTGTTGATTTCCACCCTGATTACCCGAATGTAACGGAAGTGGCCCGTTCATTCTTTGAAGACCAACGGGATTGGAACAGTGCGATAGATTTGGCAGCTAATGAAGGAATACGGACAGGTGTCCTCACATGGTTTGATGTCCTTCAAGGATATGTAGATTACGGGTATACAGCTGCGTTACAACCTGAATACTTCGTTCCTGTTCTGGAAAGATTGCACGCTGAGGATAGTCAGCGCTTTGAAAAGTTAGTGTTGTCATTATGGGGCATTTATGAGAAACAGCCTTCGTATTTCACATGGCTGAACACGATTAATACATTCTTTATGAAGGCTGAGATAGATAAACAAAATACATGGTATGGTATTGTCAAAACATATAAGGATACGTATATTTCTTTGTTAGACGGCAGCAATTTTATTAAGGAACTGGAAGAAATTATTCCTAACACACTCACCAATTGGCTGAAGCTCACAGATAAGAATAGTTCGCTGTTTGCATCTACTGCAGTACTTGCATGGAATGAAATATTCCGTGGAAGCTTGGATGCACTTGTTGTACAGGACGCTGAAGCCATGCATCGGGGAGCCAGCGTACATCACGAATCGTTTACAGAAAGTATTGAGCTTTATGAAACCATCATTCGTTGGGCTGAACAGCTTGAACTTCAAGTTGGAGAAAAAAGCAAATGGATGGTTAATCAGCTAATGGATCGTTCTGCACGAACGCTATTGATTGCAGGAATGAATCCATTAGGAAGTGCATTAGTTGTTAATGGCCTATCCGGCGAAGAGGTAATTTCAGAAGGTAGTGCTGCGTTTATTACGGTGAGTGACAGTCGTCAACCTGAAATTAATCAGATTAGTAATGGAGGAATTCTTCCGTTACCTGATTTAGAAGCCATTGAGGAATCAAGCAATTATAGAGAATCCTTTTTCGAGGTGAAATTCCCATCTCTATTACTAGAGGAACAGGCATTAACTCTT
>NZ_JAZVJO010000436.1:0-1519 GCF_059453735.1 Peribacillus sp.
CTTCTTGTCTTCAGGTATTTTTTCAGATGGTATAGGGCCCGGAAACTAAGATACACCGTTCTCTCTTTCCGTCCTTTACCAAATACCTTACTGGACATGGTTTGGGTATTGACATCATCTCGGTTCAGCTTACTTACTTCACTGAGTCGGCAGCCTGTTGCATACATGACTTCAAGCAATGCTCTTTGACGCGGTGTTTTACAACCTTCTCGAAGCATCTCCAACTCTTCAATGTTGAGCGCTTTGGGCATTCGTTTATCCGCTTTAGGAGTCTTTACCTTTTTCGTCGGATCCCGGTGGATATATTCCTCAGAACTTAAAAATCCAAAGAAGGACCTAAGCACATCAAGTTTTTTGCCGATTGTACTCTTTTTAAGTCCGGTCAACTCACCCAGGTAAACTCGGATGTCTGCTGCAGTTATATCCACAACAATCTTATCAACCTTTCTATGAAAAAGATTCAATTCTCTCCTATACCCCTCAAGGGTCACTTCACCTAAACCTTCAACTCGCTTTGATGCGATAAAGATGTCTATCTTTTCAGGAATATCTGATTTCACTACTTTTTCTGGCGAGATGGTAATGTCATACTTTGAGATGATCTTAGACAAAGTGTTTTTCACTTTACTTGCATCAATCCCGGGCAACAAGTCAAAAAGGGTCACGACAACTTCGGACAACAATTGTTCTCCAGCGTATACAGTATTCATTTCTTTTCCTCCGATGGAAGGTATATTCGCTTTATGGTCGCTCCTGACTCAATATAAAAGAGACAGGTACGCCCATCGGTGCGTTGACGAAAGGATAGCTAGTCCTCTCTACCTGTCTCTACCATATCATACCTTTTTTCGGGAGGTAAAGCAATAAAAGTAAAAATTGTCAAAAAAGTTAATATCTAGTCGTTTTATCTTTTCAACTCCGCGCAGTTTGTTCCGAATATGCTTCAAATAACTTATAAAACAACAAGTGACATTATCATGACGATAACAGCTATTGAACAAGATAGAGTTCCAGCTATTAAATATTTAGTATTTTTATTCACTAAACCAGCTTGTGTTTTTATATTAATCTTCGTTATAGTTGATGTTTCTTTTGATAGAATCCCTACAACAAGACAAAAGATGTTGAAATAGTAATACCATCCCTCCATAATCGGTTCTAGTGAAAATGTGACAAAAAAAGCTACAAAGAAACCACTAAAAATTACTTTAATATCGCTAGGTGCTTCACTCTTTAATATAACAATAAATTTATATAAAGATCCCACAGCGATAGCTGATAGTAAAAGCATTGGGATAATCCCTGCTTCATGACCAACATCCAGCCACATATTGTGTACATACGTTAGAGGTAAAATTGTTATTTTCCCGCCAAATGGATTTTCAAAAAATCCCACCACAGCCGCTTGCCAAGCTTGAAACCTCAGATCAGTTAAGAAACCCCCACTGTTTTGCAACCTAGCACCAAGAACAGTCTGGGAAATTAACCAGTAAAAAAAGAATGATGATAACCCTACTGA
>NZ_JAZVJO010000437.1:0-13513 GCF_059453735.1 Peribacillus sp.
ACGTAGAATAACGCTAGTTTCCTAAAGAAATTAGCTAATTACGAGAGTTTATCTCATGAAAGGGTTCCATTATACTCAATGTACTTGTTCTTAAAAAAGAACGATTTGTCATTAAAGAGTACAGAAGGGAGATGGACCATGTTTCGTAAAAACTGTTATAGCTGTAAGAGACCTTCGTTCAGCAGTGCAAAAGAAGGACAATGGCTTTGTCCGGTCTGCGGTGAGGATTTAACCAAACAAAAGGTACATCACCCCGAAAAAATGGCTCAAATAATAAGAACGAATAATACCCCGTGGTATCGAAGAAGTTCAGTCGCAAAGTACCATTAAATTTCCAGAAAAACACAAAAATATATAGGTAATGTTTACCAGTATGGTAGAATGGTAATAAGTGAATAGTTAGAATAATGTAAAAAAATAGTTAGTATTTACCAGTATTATCCGACAAAAACCAACAACCATTTTGGAAACCTTCCTTTATAATGAATGAACGGTAAAGGAAATGTTTGGCAGAAAAAGGCAAACTTGTTGCAAAATAAGGACGCAAAGCTTCGGGTCTAAGGTACATATGCTACGACGGCCGGGCTGCCTGAAATACGGTCGGTATTTTAGGAGGGATTGGATTGGTTCAAGCAAAGCTCGATCAGGAATGGGTAGAATTAATACTGCAAGCGAAGCAGCTGGGACTCAAACAACAAGAAATTATAGACTTTTTACAGGCAGAAAAAATGGACAAACAAGGGAAAGATGAAAAAACATGCGTCTTATAACGAAGAAACCCCTTAAGCAAACTGATTTTAGTTAAAATCGGCTTGCTTAAGGGATTTTTTTATTTCATCCTTTATCTTCTTGTGTTGCTTTCCATTTTTGAAACTCAAGATACTCCTTGAACTGTTCCTTAGATACGCCTGATGACATTGCTTGCTGGACGATCGCCATCCATTCAGAATCTAAGTTTTCCGTGTTCGGCTCATCATGTAATAGAGAGTCAACCGGAATATCCAATACGGCAGAGATCTTTTCAAGAAATTGAATGGAAGGATTCGATTGCAAATTGCGTTCGATTGAACTTAAGTAGGATTTAGCAACGCCTGCTTTATCGGCTACCTCGGTCATAGACATACGCTTTTGCTGCCGGTATTTTTTAACTCGTTCTCCTATCACAATCATCACATCCTACATCTTTCTATTTATATGGAAGACTTTCCATTTTTCTTTATTTTCATTCTACCAGTTTCCCTATGGGTAAATCCATAGTTTTCTTAGATAGATGAAGTTGTACCTAAAAACGTAAAGTGGTAATATTAAGGGGATACCAGAGTGATTTACGTGATAATAAGCAGAAGTCCTATTTTCTGTTCACTTATAGATAAGGTCGATTATCTTTCTAAAGAGGAGACTTACTGAATGCTGAATATATTAAATAAAGTGTTTGATCCGAATAAACGCGATGTGAAACGTCTAGAAAAAAAGGCAGATCAAATTGAAGCGCTTGCCGATCAGACAGCTGCTTTATCGGATGAACAACTTCGTGCAAAAACAGAAGAATTTAAAGAACGGTACCAAAAGGGAGAAAGTGTCGATGAGCTATTGGCAGAAGCTTTCGCTGTGGTTCGTGAAGGAGCCAAGCGGGCACTTGGGATGTACCCGTTCCGCGTTCAGCTCATGGGGGGGATTGCTCTTCATGAAGGAAATATCGCTGAAATGAAAACGGGTGAAGGGAAAACGTTGACATCAACCATGCCCGTGTATCTGAATGCCCTAACAGGCAAAGGGGTCCATGTCGTGACGGTCAACGAATACTTAGCAAGTCGTGATGCTGAGGAAATGGGAGAGCTCTATGAATTTCTTGGTTTAACTGTTGGATTGAATACAAATGGTCTTTCTAAGGAAGAAAAACAAGAAGCTTACCAAGCTGACATTACCTATAGTACGAATAATGAGCTTGGATTTGATTACTTGCGTGATAACATGGTCCTTTATAAAGAACAGATGACACAGCGTCCGCTTCATTATGCCGTGATTGATGAAGTCGATTCAATTTTGATTGATGAAGCACGAACTCCGCTGATTATATCTGGTTCTGCTCAAAAGTCTGCCCAGCTCTATATTCAGGCAAATGCATTTGTGCGTACCCTGACGAAAGATACTCATTATACCTATGATGAAAAAACAAAGGGTGTTCAGCTTACGGAAGAAGGAATGAACCGTGCTGAATCTGCTTTTAATATTGATAACTTATTTGAAATCACAAATGTCGTGCTTAATCATCATATTAACCAAGCCTTAAAAGCACATGCGACGATGCATTTAGATGTTGATTATGTTGTCCAAGATGGCGAAATCATTATTGTTGACCAATTTACAGGTCGTTTAATGAAAGGACGTCGTTATAGTGACGGGCTCCATCAGGCCATTGAAGCGAAGGAAGGTCTCGAGATTCAAAATGAGAGCATGACGCTTGCAACGATTACCTTCCAAAACTACTTCCGGATGTACGATAAGCTGTCGGGGATGACGGGTACAGCTAAAACGGAAGAAGAAGAGTTTCGTAATATCTATAATATGAATGTCATCAGCATCCCGACAAATCAGAACATTATCAGGGATGACCGGGCTGATTTAATCTATGCATCAATGGATGGGAAATTCCGTGCTGTGGTTGAAGAAATTGCAGAACGCCACGCCAAAGGGCAGCCAATGCTGGTTGGTACAGTAGCGATTGAGACATCAGAAATCATTTCGAATTACTTAACGAAAAAAGGAATCATGCATAATGTGTTAAATGCAAAAAACCATGAGCGTGAGGCAGAAATCATTGCAAACGCTGGCCAATTAGGGGCGGTTACCATTGCGACAAACATGGCTGGTCGTGGTACTGATATCAAGCTGGGTGATGGTGTCATTGAGGCAGGCGGTCTGGCTGTCATTGGTACTGAACGTCATGAAAGCCGACGGATTGATAATCAGCTTCGTGGACGTGCCGGACGTCAAGGTGATCCAGGTATGACCCAGTTCTACTTATCCATGGAAGATGAGCTGATGCGTCGTTTTGGGTCTGATAACATGAAAGCCATGATGACTCGATTAGGTATGGATGATAATGAGCCGATTCAAAGCAGAATGGTATCAAAAGCAGTAGAGTCAGCCCAAAAACGTGTCGAAGGAAATAACTTTGATGCGCGTAAACAATTACTTCAATATGATGATGTTCTTCGCCAACAGCGGGAAATTATTTATAAACAACGCTTTGACGTGCTTGATAGTGAAAACCTTCGTTCCATCGTTGAAACGATGCTCACTTCGTCTATTCAGCGTTCAGTTGCGGTATTAACGCAGACTACTGAGGAAGAATCGGAAGTGAATCTGCAGTCAATCGCTGATTATGCACAAGGAAATCTTTTTGATGAAGGCGAAGTAACAGCTGCTGACCTTGAAGGAAAGGATGCAGAAGAAATTTCTGCCTTCCTGATCGATAAAGTTATCGAAAAATATAATGAAAAAGAAGAACAGTTATCTGCTGAACAAATGCGTGAATTCGAAAAAGTAATTGTCCTTCGTGCGGTAGACAGCAAATGGATGGATCATATCGATGCCATGGAGCAATTACGCCAAGGAATTCATCTACGTGCCTATGGTCAAATTGATCCACTTCGTGAATACCAGCAAGAAGGCTTTGCGATGTTTGAGGCAATGATTACTGCCATTGAAGATGATGTAGCGAAATACATTATGAAAGCAGAAATCCGTAATAACCTCGAACGTCAAGAAGTCATTAAGGGAGAAGCCGTTAATCCGAAGGAAGACGGAGAAGCGGTTAAGAAAAAACCGGCTCGAAAAAAGGCGGATGTCGGACGTAATGCCTTATGCCCGTGCGGCAGCGGGAAAAAATATAAAAACTGTCACGGTAAGTTGGAGTAAGCTTAGGAAACATAATCCAGTTTGTGGCAGAAGAGGCAGCCAAATCACATTTATGCGTTGCCTCTTTTGTTTTGCATCAATGTGGCAGTTGCTTATCAGCCTGTCTTTGGCTTATAGTTACAGAGAAGAATCTATCGATGAACGCGTTAATATATTGTCTTTTTAAACTATTATGAGGTGAGAAATATGGAATTAGCAGATATCAGAAACGAACTTGAAAAAACCGCTAGGCGACTAACGGACTTTAGGGGGTCTCTTTGACTTAGAAGAGAAGGAAGCCCGTATTGCTGAATTAGAAAACGAGATGACTCATCCTGATTTCTGGAATGATCAACAAACAGCGCAAGGCGTCATTAATGAAACGAATGTGTTGAAAGAAATAGTTGGTGAGCTTGCTGAATTAAATGATTCATATGAAAATCTTGATTTAACATTCGAATTGGTTAAAGAAGAAAGTGATGAAGAGCTTCAAGCTGATTTAGAAGAAGAAATCATGGTTCTTTCGAAGAAGATGAATGACTTTGAATTGCAACTGCTGTTAAGTGAAGAATATGACAGCAAAAATGCGATTCTTGAACTTCATCCCGGCGCAGGCGGAACAGAGTCTCAGGACTGGGGTTCGATGCTGCTTCGTATGTACACAAGATGGGGCGAAAAGCGCGGCTTTAAAGTCGAAACACTAGATTACCTGCCTGGAGATGAAGCGGGAATTAAGAGTGTCACGCTTCTTTTCAAAGGTCATAACGCTTATGGCTATTTAAAAGCAGAAAAAGGTGTTCATCGTCTTGTGCGGATTTCACCATTTGATTCATCAGGCCGCCGTCATACTTCGTTTGTTTCGTGTGAAGTTATGCCAGAATTTGATGAAACGATTAATATTGAAATTCGTACCGAAGATTTAAGAATTGATACGTACCGTGCAACAGGTGCTGGCGGACAGCATATTAATACAACTGACTCAGCCGTTCGGATTACACATCTACCTACAGGCGTGGTCGTCACTTGCCAGTCCGAACGTTCTCAAATCAAAAACAAAGCACAAGCCATGAAACTGCTGCAAGCAAAATTGTATCAGCGTGAAATTGAACAACAACAAGCTGATCTTGATGAAATCCGTGGCGAACAAAAAGAAAATGGCTGGGGAAGCCAAATCCGTTCGTACGTATTCCATCCGTACTCAATGGTTAAAGATCATCGTACCAGCACGGAATCTGGAAACGTCCAAGGTGTTATGGACGGTGACATCGATCAATTTATCGATGCCTACCTTCGTTCAAAATTATAAGATTCATGACTGGCAGGGATTTTCCCCCTGCCAGTTTTTTTCTTTGAACAGCCTTTGTTCCTTTACCGCTTTATTCAGATGCCATTTACTAGCGAGTTTTGGAATGCTATACTACTTTCGGCTATCAAAGGAAGTACGGACTAACGTAGTCCTGTCATAGAGGAGAGAATATAATGAATAGAAGGTATCGAGAACCTAAGCATCCCATGTTGGAAAAGCTGATTGAATATGGGTTAGTTTTGATAGGATCGGCGATTATTGCGATTGGATTTAATGTATTTCTACTCCCCAATAGAATTGCTTCTGGCGGCGTAAGCGGAATTAGTACGATTACTGATGCACTCATGCACTGGGAGCCGGCGTTTGTGCAATGGGCTTTTAATATCCCATTATTCATCGCGGGGTTAATTTTCCTCGGTATGCATTTTGGTGCGAAATCACTTGTCGGCACATTGTTTCTTCCTTTTATCGTGTTTCTAACGAAAGATTGGGAACCTTGGACAGAGGATGCGCTTTTAGGGGCCATTTGCGGGGGAATCATGGTTGGACTCGGACTTGGCATTGTCTTTCGCGGGAAGGCTTCAACGGGGGGAACGGATCTAGCCGCCCAGATTATCCATAAATACACCCATTTTTCGTTAGGAACATGTGTCGCAATGATTGATGGATTAATTGTTTTATGGGCAGCAATCGTGTTTGATATTGAACAAGGACTCTATGCATTAATTGGGTTATATGTAACAAGCAAAACGATAGATTTAATTCAAGTAGGGATTAATCGTTCCAAAACGGTCATGATCATTACGAATAACGAAGTCGAAGTACGAGATGCGATTATCAATGAAATCAATCGAGGGGTGACTCGTCTAACAGGCATGGGAGGGTATACGGATGATGCTCGCCCATTATTAATGTGTGTGGTCGATCAATCAGAATTCACTAAATTGAAACAATTGATTAAAACCGTAGATCCAAAGGCTTTTGTCGTCGTAATGGATGCTTCTGAAGTTCTAGGAGAAGGATTTAAACCAGCTTAATCTGCTATAATATTCCTAAGGGACTTACAGAGGAGGCAATGACATGAATAAAAAAATGCTAGGAATCTTACTTAGTACAACCATTATGCTGACTGCATGCGGCGGTGGAAACGAAACCAAAGAACCTGCGGGTGATTCAACCCAAACAGCCAGCGCTGAAGAAAAGCTCTATGAAAGAAGCTGCGCGGGCTGCCATGGCAACAATCTTGAAGGTGCGGCTGGACCTGAATTAACTAACGTCGGATCAAAACTATCAAAAGAAGACATTGAAACCATTATTGCAGAAGGAAAAGGAATCATGCCGTCAGAAGTTCTTAAAGGCGAAGACGCTGCCAATGTAGCGGCTTGGCTTGCAGAAAAAAAATAAGTACCAAGACCAAGACCCTGCTGATCGTAAGCAGTGTCTTTTTGTTATACCGTTTTTTGACAAAATATATGGTATAAAATGTGTTGAATAATTACCTTGGTGAAACAGTTAACTAATGCCTGTATTTATCTTCAGCTAAGTCGTATATCCTACAGTTTAAAAAGAATTTTTACTAAGAGATAAGGGTTTAAAGTGCTTATATCATAGTCCAAGCATGGTAAGTCTGCTGAGGAATTACTTTCCACAAAAACAAAATTCAAGAACAATTTTTATGTAAAAAGACCTAAAAATAAAATCAAATTTCTACAAGAAGATAGGGTCTTTTTATTCATGTATTTTTTAAAACTGGATCATCTAAATGAAATGAAACTGTAATATATAATTGCTTATTTTGACGAAAATTGATGATATAATGTTTTAGTACCTATAAACAGGACCATCCTGTTTATTTTTTTGGGTTTAACAGCGACTAAAGTATATTTACGAGCTTTTAATGACAGCATGATTTACTATTCAACATGAATAAATTTAAGAGCTGATTAGGTGGTATATATATGATAGAAATGATTGATGTAAAGAAGACTTATCCAAATGGCGTAAGCGCCATAGGTGGAATTAATGTAAAAATTAAACCGGGTGAATTTGTATATGTGGTAGGAACCAGTGGTGCCGGGAAATCGACGTTCATTAAAATGATGTATCGAGAAGAGCGTCCGACATCGGGCAATATCATTGTAAATGGTGTGAGTTTACCAAAACTGAGGAATACAAAGGTTCCATTGTTTCGCAGAAATATCGGGGTCGTGTTCCAAGATTACAAATTGCTGCAAAACTTATCTGTTTATGAAAATGTAGCGTTTGCGATGGAAGTAATCGAAAATACACCCGCAGAAATAAAGAAACGTGTAATGGAAGTCCTCGAACTCGTTGGTTTAAAACATAAAGTAAGAATGCTGCCATCAGAGCTTTCTGGAGGAGAGCAGCAAAGGATTTCAATTGCGCGTTCGATTGTCAATTCACCGAAAATCGTGATTGCTGATGAACCGACAGGAAACCTAGATCCAGAAACATCTTGGGAAATTATGAATATCTTCGAACAAATCAACAAGAATGGAACGACTGTCGTCATGGCCACTCATAATCGGGATATTGTTAACAATATGCCGCATAGAGTTATTGCCATTGAAGAAGGACAAATCGTTCGTGACGAGCAACGAGGTGAATACGGATATGAAAATTAGAACGCTGAACCGACATCTGCGTGAGAGTGGGAAGAATCTTTCCCGTAACGGCTGGATGACATTCGCATCCGTTAGTGCCGTAACTGTAACGCTTCTTCTTGTCGGTGTGTTTTTTGTCATTATGATGAATTTAAATCATATAGCCAGTAATGTTGAAAAAGATGTAGAAGTAAAGGTTTATCTAGATCCAGCAGCAGGTGAGGATGATCGAAAGCTGCTTGAGCAGCAATTGACTCAAATATCCGAAGTTGAAAAGGTAACCTATTCGCCTAAGGAAGAAGAATTAACTCAGTTAATTAAAGACCTTGGGGATGATGGTGATGCCTTTAAATTGTTCGAACAGGATAATCCATTGCGAAATGCATTCATCCTCAAAACGAAAGTGCCAGAGGATGTTATCCCTGTAGCTAAGAACGTAAAGGAATATCATTACGTACAAGATGTTGTCTATGGAGAGGGATATGTTGAAAAACTATTTAACGTCGTTGAAACGGCACGTAATATTGGGATTGTCTTAATTATTGGCTTATTATTTACAGCCATGTTCTTAATCTCAAATACCATTAAAATTACCATCATGGCAAGAAAACGAGAAATAGAGATTATGAGATTAGTGGGAGCAACGAATTCGTTTATCCGCTGGCCGTTCTTCTTAGAAGGATTATGGCTGGGCATCCTCGGATCGATTATCCCGATTGCTTTAATCGCAACGTCCTATTCTTACTTATATAATTATTTAACACCGTTGATTTCAATTAAATTTGTTGAGTTCCTTCCGGTAAGCCCATTTATTTATCAAATATCTGCGATTCTAATTATTTTAGGAGGACTGATTGGGGTTTGGGGAAGCTTGATGTCAGTTAGAAAGTTCTTAAAAATATAAACAATAGAATAGCTGAGCCGACTTTGGCCCAGCTCCTTCTCTTTTTATGTACCACTACAGAGAAGCCAACAAGCTGCGACAAAAAATGACGAGCCATTGGATAGTCTGACGGGAAGAAAGGGGAACAGGGAATTGAAAAAGAGAATGTTAGCACTTAGCACGGCAATCACACTGGGATTGGGGAGTATGTTTACCATCCAGCATGCAGATGCCGAATCGATTGAAGAAATGCAAGAAAAGACGAAGAAGATTGAGGAACAACAATCAGGGGTAAAATCGGATATTAATAAAGCCGACCAAGACATTAACAAACTGCAGAATCAACAAGAAACGGTTGAACAACAAATACATAGACTTGAATTAGCGATTAATGATTCAACGCAGAAAATTGCTGAAAAAAATATTCAAATTAATGAAACAAAAGAAGAAATTGTCGTTCTTAAGGCTGAAATTGTCGTTTTGAAAGAAAGAATTGCAAAGCGTAATGAATTGTTGAAAGAACGTGCGGTATCATTACAGGAGTCTGGCGGAGATGTCAGCTACCTAGAGGTACTGCTTGGATCATCAAGTTTTAGTGACTTTATTGGCCGTGTTGGAGCTGTAGCAACCATCGTAGAAGCCGATCAAGAAATCTTAAAGCAGCATGAAATTGATAAGAAGGATCTTGAAGATAAACAGACGTCTGTTGAAAACAAATTAAGTAATCTCGAATCAATGCTGGCAGAGCTTGAAAACATGAAGAGTCAGTTAACTGCTCAAAAGGGTCAGAAAGATAAGTTAATGGCTCAACTCGAAGAAAAAGAGCATGACGCCCATGAACTGAAAATGAACCTTAAAGAAGAAGAAGAAAATCTTGCTGCTCAAGCAAATGCTATGAAACAAGCAATCAACCTAGAGAAAAATCGTCTTGCTGAGTTAGAAGCTGCAAGAAAACAAGCAGCTGCAGAAGCGAAGAAACGTGCAGAAGCAGAGGCAGCTGCGGCGAAACAACGTGCAGCAAGTGCGAAAAATAGCTCAAGTTCATCATCATCATCAAGTTCATCACCATCACCATCACCATCATCAAATGCAAATGTATCAACACCGCCTGTTTCATCTGGACAATTTACTCGTCCAAGTGCAGGGAGAGTAACATCACAAATCGGTGCACGTTGGAATAAATTCCATGCGGGTATTGATATTGCTCAATCTGGAACGGTTCCAGTCGTAGCAGCAGCAGATGGTGTAGTTATCCGTTCGTATTTTTCTAGTTCTTATGGAAACTGTATCATGGTATCCCACTCAATTGGCGGTCAAACATATACGACAGTTTATGCACATTTGAGTTCGCGTAACGTTGGTTCTGGACAAGTTGTGGCTAAAGGACAACAAATCGGAATCATGGGTAATACAGGCCATTCCTTCGGACAGCATTTACATTTCGAATTGCATAAAGGTGCATGGAATGTATCAAAAACAAATGCTGTTAATCCTTTAAGCTACGTATCTATGTAATATATACCCTTATATTAAGAGAAGAAACCAGCTTGTCCGTATTTGGACAAGCTGGTTTTTTAGGTGCTCTAAGAATGCATATATCGTACAAGCTATTCATATAGTGAAATACACAATGTAAACAAAGGAGACCACTATGGGTAAAAAATGGATTCTACCACTCGCAATTGTATTATCACTTTTGCTCGGAGCACTTGGCGGAGCCTATTATACGGAGAAGATGACCGCCGATGAACCATTAAAACAGGAAACGAAAGAGGGTGTGGCGAATCAAGAATGGATTAAGGTAGAAGCTGCCTACCAGCTCATTAAAAATCAATATGTTGAAAAAGTAGGAAGTACGCAGCTCGTTGAAGGAGCAATCCAAGGAATGCTGGCAACACTTAAGGATCCCTACTCCGTCTATATGGATAAGCAAACGGCCAATCAGTTCAGCGAATCACTTGATTCTACCTTTGAAGGCATCGGAACCGAAATTGGAGTAGAAGATAATAAAATCATCATCGTCGCACCATATAAAGATTCACCCGCTGAGAAAGCTGGCCTAAAGCCAAGAGATCAGCTGCTTAAAGTAAATGGTAAGAGCGTTGAGGGCTTAAATCTGGAAGAAACGAGACTGAAGATCCGAGGGAAAAAAGGGACTTCAGTTAGTCTGGAGATTAAGCGACAAGGAGTGGTTCGTCCAATCACGCTGAATATTACCCGTGAAGAAATCCCAGTTGATACGGTTTTTTCTTCTACTATGGAGAGTAATGATGAACAAATTGGTTATATTGATATAACTCTATTCTCAGAGAAAACAGCGACAGATTTCAAAAGACAGTTGAAGGATCTCGAGAATAAAGGAATCCAAGGTCTTATTATCGATGTTCGCGGAAATCCTGGTGGTTTATTGAAGAGTGTCGAGAATATTCTAGGAGTACTGATTCCGAAGGATAAACCTATATTACAAATTGCTGAACGAACAGGTAAAGTACAAACGTTTTCCACTGAGCTCAAGCAAAGAAAGAACTATCCAATTGTTGTCCTAACCGATAATGGCAGCGCGTCTGCTTCAGAAATATTGGCGGGAGCATTACAAGAAGCAGGTGGTTACAAGATAATTGGTGAACGTACTTTTGGTAAAGGGACCGTTCAACAAGCTGTTCCAATGGGCGACGGCAGCAATATAAAAATCTCGCTATTTAAGTGGCTGACACCGAATGGAAACTGGATTCACAAAGTGGGAATTGCACCGAATATTGAAGTCCATCAACCTGCTTATTTTACTGCACACCAGTTAGAAGTGGACAAACCTTTCGAACGTGATATGAACGATGAAAAAATTAAGCATGCTCAAGAAATGCTAAAAGCAATTGGCTTTGTGCCGGGGCGAACGGATGGGTACTTTAGTTCAAAAACAGAAACAGCGCTTAAAGCTTTTCAACGACATAAAGGGTTAAAAGTGACTGGAGAACTCGATACTCAGACAGCAGAGGAGCTTACTGCTTCGATCACTGAAAAAATTCGTGATAAACAAAACGATGTTCAACTGCGGACTGCTTTAAAGATTGTCTCAAGAGAATAGGAAGTTGAGCCCATATAGCTGGGCTCTTTTTTTGGTACATGCTAGGCATCAGTATGTAATCTTTGATAGAATAGAGAATAGTATATTTTCAGTATATAGGAAAGAAGATAGAAGAAAGATGGTGAGGTATCGTGACTGAGGAATGGCTGATAGAATGCTTAAGGGGAATTGGAATTCTTTTTATACATCCGTTATTGTATGTATCCATTATTATCGCTCTAGCAATCGGAGTCATCCGTGTTCAACGAGAGCGTCGTGATTTTAACATTCGCATCTATCGCAAAAGTACGGAATTACGGCAGCTTTTACCGCAGGGAATTCTTTGGGGGCTCATCCTTTCGCTGTTTACACTAGGTACAGGCCTTGTTGTTCCACCGGCAGTTCTTGTTATAATTGGTGCGGTAAGCATATTGCTAGCCTTAACGCTGAAGATGAGATTACTCTCACCTGCGTATAGCGTCAGTATCAGCTTTTTCCTATTATTTATTCTCTATACATATGGGGGAGAGATAGAGTGGCCGTTCTATGGCCAATATTTTCGGGACATTGATACCCCAGTTTATCCGACTGTGGCAATTTTGCTAGGTCTCTTGTTGTTTGCAGAAGGCTTCTTAATTACAAGGAATGCTATTAAAAAACCGTCTCCGGGACTAGTTATCTCGAAGCGAGGACAGACTGTCGGCAGGTATGCATCGAGAAGAATCTGGATGCTTCCGTTATTTGTCTTCATCCCCGGCGGTAATTTACCGGCTCCATTTGACTGGTTCCCCGTTTTCTCAATTGACGGTCAGTCGATCACGCCAATTGTCATTCCGTTCTTAATTGGTTTTTCGCAAAAAGTACAAGGGATACTTCCAGAAACGGCAATTAAAGCGAGTGGACGACAGGTTATTCTTCTTGGAACAGTGGTCTTAGCTGTTGCGGTTGGCGGGTACTGGTATCCATACATGTCCATCATATCGGTCGTAATTGGTTTAATCGGCCGGGAAGGCATCAATTACTTAAGAAAAAGAAGCGATCGAAATTTGCCTATCTACTTTTCAAGAAGTAAGCTTGGCGTTCGTATTCTCGGTGTCATTCCAGAAACGCCTGCTCAAAAAATGGGCCTGCAACTTGGAGAAATTGTCACGAAAGTCAATGGCATTCATGTCACGGACGAACGTGAATTCTACAAAGCACTACAGAAAAACCGAGCCCACTGTAAGCTTGAAGTAGTCGGCAACAACCAACAAATTCGCTATGTCCAGCGTGCCCTCTTTGAAGGCGAACACCACGAACTAGGACTGCTCTTCACAGAAAACCAAACCAAAGAAACCGACCAAGTCGGGTAATGTAGAAGAGGCTTTAAAAAGCCTCTTCTTTTTATTTCGTATAAAGGGAATTATTTTTTTGGGGAAAACCAGTTATTCTATGGCTGGAGGCTGGGTGAACTGAAGACACATTTGGCCGTAACTCGGAAAAATTCTGCCCCAACGTATAAAGTAGGTGGATCCTGATGAACCGGTTTTATGAAAAAGTGTAACCTGCTCTATTTCATCTGAGTTTTAAAGCCTTTTGTATTTATAGATGCATTTTTGAGAAAACACGTTGAATTAGGTTGGCTGCTTGGCTGGCGGCTGACCGCATCTATTGGATAAGTCGGGTCGTAGCCATGTCGTACTGTGAGCCAAGGAGTAGACTGCCTTATTTGTCTTCCTAAGACCGCTTGGCCTCCGACT
>NZ_JAZVJO010000438.1:0-2667 GCF_059453735.1 Peribacillus sp.
AAGCTCTCTTTTCCGAAAAATATAAAGGCAAGGGCCGGCTTGTGCTAGAAGATGAGGATTTGAAGCTGCTCGTTAATACCGTCATGATCCGCAACCGGAGAGCAGATACAGGGATTGAATGGACTAAACGACATGTTGAAACAACGGTCATTGACTTTTCCCCAACCGAACAAGCACTGTATGATGCAATCGTTGCTTTCAAACCAGGAGAATCCGGCAAAAGCATCTCCTTTTCAGGGCTGACTCTTCAGCGTGAAGCCTGTAGCAGCAGGGAAGCCGTTTACTACACCTTAAAAAACATGAAAGAAAAAGCCGAAAACCCGTCACCAGCTTATTTAGAGAGCATCGATCAGCTTATCGAAAAAGTAAACGCCGTTTCGAACAATTCAAAAGCGGAAAAAACGTTAGAGTTGATACAGAAAATCAATGACAAAGTCATCATTTTCACAGAATACCGTGCCACTCAGCTATACCTGCAGTGGTATCTTAAACAACACGGAATATCCTCGGTACCGTTTCGCGGCGGCTTTAAACGTGGAAAAAAAGATTGGATGCGTGAGCTTTTTCAAAATAAGGCACAGGTACTGATTGCGACTGAAGCTGGAGGAGAAGGGATTAATCTGCAATTTTGTCATCACCTGATTAATTTCGATTTACCATGGAACCCCATGCGTCTTGAACAGCGAATCGGTCGAATCCATCGTCTTGGGCAAGAGGAAGACGTTCGCATTTACAACTTAGCTACAAGAAATACGATAGAGGATCATATTTTAAAACTATTATACGAAAAAATAAATTTATTCGAAAAAGTAATCGGCGAATTGGATGAAATTTTAACTAAGCTTGATATTGGAAATATTGAAGAATACCTTATTGACGTGGTTGGTGAATCAAAAACCGAAGGAGAGATGAAAATTAAAATGGATAATTTATCTTCATTAATTCAATTTGCTCAGCAAGTAAAGGATGGTGAAACCCATGCAGCAACAGGAAATTCATAAATTCCTGCTAAACTATTTTGAAGCGAATCACTGCGAAATCATTGAAAATCACCCAACCCACCTCGTCATTGGGTTAAGTGTTGAGATGGACAAGGAATTAATGAATCGCCCCTTTTATTGGCATTATCTCGAAAAAACTGGGGGAGTGCCTAACCCCATGACACTAACGCTGATTACCGATTCATTAAACGCACCAGGAGATTTGAAAGGAGAATACATCCATTTTGGTTCGCCTCGTCTCCATCAAATTTTTCAATCTACGAAAAAGCTAGCCGGCTTTATTCGTCTTTACGAAGATGCTGCTGTCACTTCGCAGCAACCCCTATATCCTTGGCTTTGTCTAAATGTAAAGATATCGTACCAATGTGACAGGAAGAAGGATATTTGTCTTTCTATCGGACTAAACTTAATTTCAGGAGAAATTAAAGAAGCATTTCATGACCGAATAGTTCGCCTAAAGGTCACACCAAAAATCCCAGACCTATTCTTCAACCTCTCACCATTAATTATGCCAGCCAGTGGTCTTACACGTCTCGATGGATATATTAGAAAAACATTTGAAGGAGATGATCACAGCTGGGCTGAAGAGGCAATCGTCCGTTGGAACAAGGACTTAAATCTGCTCGACCGTTTTTATGAAGGACAAGAAGATGATGAAAATTACCAAACGGAAAAAGCCGCCCTCCGCGCACAATACGAACCTAAGATTGATATTTCCGTTATCAACGGCGGCCTGTTTTACCTGACTGAAAGAGCTGTTTAAGTTACTTTTCTTTCTATTCGGTTTCGCAACCGTCCACAATCCAAGGCTGCATGGCTCAATTTGAATCGGTCAGCTTGTTATTTGGCCTTATCTTGTAATCATTCGGCCCTTTCCTTGGTTTATTCGGCCCTTTTTCGTCATCATTCGGCCCAAACCAAGATTTATTCGGCCCGTTCTCGTCATCATTCGGCCCACCCCTTAATCCATACAAAAGAGGCTGCCCCCTCATGGGGACAGCCTCACATTTAACAATAGATTCCTATGCGCAAAATTATTTACGAAAAAACATCTTTAAAGCAAAGGGAATAAACCCAAATAACCGAAAGGACAGTTCAGTCTTTTCTTCTCTTTTTTGTTCCCGGCGTTCTTTACGCTCCCATTTTGGTACCTGAAAATAACGGACAAGCTGCTGCGTTATATATTTAATATAATCGTTTGTAGACATTATCAATCACCTACTAAACAGCATGCACACTATTCACGTTTTTTATTCTCATAATTAGCCCGTCACTTTTCCACCCATTCTATCATCTTGTTTAAATCGGTATGATAGTAAACCAATGCTTCTTTATGATGATTGTTTTTTGTCACTGCCGATAAGTCAACTGTAATCGTATCCTCACTCCGAGTTTTTACTTTGTAATTAACGGTTCCATTGGGATACTTAAAGCTCGCCGATTCCTCAACCAAAATTTGACCTGTTTTAAGTCCTATATCGAGATCAATCAATGCAAGCCTCATCAAATGATCCGCGATCAAGCGCTCTTCCACTGCCTTATAAAAGTGTTTTTCTCCACTGAATCTTTCAGTTGTGAAGATAGCAATCATACACAAGGATGCCGACAGAATCATTATCATCGGTAGCGAATAGCCTTTTTGGTTATCAAGTCGGAGGCCAAGCGG
>NZ_JAZVJO010000439.1:0-4410 GCF_059453735.1 Peribacillus sp.
AGGAAAACAAAACATGCAGCCTTTTGCATTTTCTCAAGTCATTGAGCAAGTGGCACGAATTACCTTCATTGCTGTCTTAACCAAAGCCTTTCTTCCATATGGGATTGAATATGCAGCGGCTGGTGCCATGCTAGCTTCGATCATTGGAGAACTTGTCTCTTTGGTTTATTTACTGACAAGCTTCAAACTGAAAAAACACTTTAAATTTCGTAAAAAATTCTTTTCTTCAATAAGATCAGGAAGAGACACCCTTCGAGAACTAATGGGAATCGCCATGCCCGCAACCGGCAGTCGATTAATTGGTTCGGTTGCTTGGTTTCTAGAACCCATTGTCGTCGCACAAAGCTTGGCCGCGGCTGGTATTGCAACATCGATCGCGACGATGCAATACGGGGAGTTAACAGGATATGCCTTACCACTGCTCATGCTGCCTTCATTTGTCACCTCATCCCTCGCGACCTCCCTTATCCCAGCCATTAGTGAGGCAAATGCCAGAGGAGATATGGCATTAGTCGAACGGCGGATGCAGCAGACGCTTTGGATTGCTTTTGTCACCGGTGCCCTCGCTGTTGTTACATTATTTGTATTAGCTGAGCCGCTGTTAATTCTAATGTACGGTTCATCAAGTGCTGCGGTTTTCATCAAGTTTCTCGCACCATTTTTCATTTTGTTTTATTATCAGTTCCCACTTCAATCCATCATGCAGGCGCTAAATCTCGCCAAAGCAGCGATGTTCAACAGTATGGCCGGTAATATCTTGAAAATAGCCGTCATTTGGGTGCTTGCTTCGAAAGAAAGTATGGGCATTATGGGCGCAGCCATTGGTATTGGTACAGGCGCCGTTTTGGTTACCTTGCTCCATTTCTCCACCCTTTTAAAAGTCGTTCCGTTTACTTTACGAGTGAAGCCATATTTAACAGTCGCCTGTATCGCTTTGTTTTCCGGCTTTGCGGGGCATTACGCCTACCATATAGTATTAGCTGGCCAACCGCTGACAATCACTACCCTGCTGTCTCTGACCATTATATGCTCGTTATTTTTACTATTGATGGTGCTTACCGGTCAGATAAGAAAATCTGCAATGGTTCGTATCCCGGTGATTGGACATTTCCTAGCTCGGTTTACTTTCCGGTAAGTTACTTTTCATCAATGAAAAGGGTGCCGTCCAAGTACGAGGCGAGTGAGATGCGTTTTTCAGTATGGTACCCTTTCTTTTTTAATTCCTGCCGCAGCCATTTCTCGTCTTTATTGATTTCCTTTAATACTTTTTGTTGAATAACACCATCCATAATTAATGGGAAGGGGGATAGACCTTGTCTCTTCATTTCTTTCTTCTCGAGTATGGACAGATCACCAGATGTCTCAAGAATAGCGTACTCAACATCGCTCACATTAAAAACACCTTGTCCACGAAGCTGCGCCATTAAATCGTCGAGATTATACCGCTGCTTCCGCATCACACTTTCATCAATTATCCCCTTATTGATGATGATGACCGGGTCACCGTCAACTAGACTACGGAACCTTTTACTTTTAATGGAAAGGTACGCGAAAATAATCTGGATTACCATTAAAAAGCCCATAGGCCAAATCGAATTTAAAATGGTTGAATCATGATTTTCGATAGCACCCACGGCCAAATCTCCAATCATGACGAAGACCACTAAATCTAAGATACTTAGCTCGCCGACCTCTCGTTTTCCCATCACCCGAAAAATAATTAAAATGGCCAGGTACATCAGAAGTGTTCTTGAGCCCATTAAAACAAAATCATTCACACAGGACCCTCCTTAAATGCTAACAATCTGCTTAGTATGCAATGATCTGGTTCTAAATATTCGATTAGCATCATATGCTTGTACAAAGGCAGCACTGGCATGCCATATAGTATGAAGGGAGTCGAAAACCATCGAAACTAAACAAATGGGTACTGCGATTATGTACGGGCTTGCCGTTATCTTTGTTATCGCCATTGTCACAAGCTTTATCTTTGCCACCTTGCTGCGTTTTACAAACATCCAAGAAAGCTCGCTCACATACATTATTATGGCGATTTCGTTTTTAGCGCTTTTCATCGGCGGATTCATCTCTGGCGGCAAAGGAAAAAAACAAGGCCTGGTCCTTGGCGGCGGGACTGGGATCCTATACTTTCTCATCATCTTTATTTTTCAATACCTTGGCTACGATACGCTCTTCACGTTTAAACAATGGGTCTACTACGCCTGCTTCATCATTACAGCTATGATGGGCGGCGTCCTTGGCGTAAACGTCAGTTCCAACCGCACATCTTAAATTAACCCCGAACTGGTTACCGGTTCGGGGTTAATCTAAATGTGTCTAAATATCGAATTATATAAAAAAACCGATTAAAAAAACGAATTTACCCCATAAAAAAAACGGTTCCCCCGGAGGAACCGTTTTGCTGGTACTGGTTTTAGAAGAGTTAGACTAATTCTTTTTCCGGTGCGCTTTCCGTCACTTCACGGATTGCTGAACGGTCGTATGTAAGTCTACTTCCATCACCACATTTAAGGACGATTTTTGTATCATCAATTGAATCGATGAAACCATGTAAACCGCCGATAGTAACGATTTTGTCACCCTTTTTCAAGCTTGACTGCATAGTAGTAACAGCCTTTTGACGTTTTTGCTGCGGGCGGATTAACAGGAAATAAAAGATTACGAACATCAAAACTAATGATATTATTGAACCATATTGACCCATCTATCTCACTCCTTTCTTTGTGTAATATTTATGAGTTAAAAGTTTTTCGCGTTCGGTTTATTGAAACCGTACTGTTCGAAAAACTCCTCTCTAAAGTCTCCAAGACGATCCTCACGAATGGCTTGTCTCACTTGCTCCATTAAGTTTAACAGAAAATGAAGGTTATGGTAAGTCGTCAGACGAATTCCAAACGTTTCTTCACATTTAATTAAATGACGGATATACGCACGGCTGTAATTTTTACACACATGGCAATCACAATTTTCGTCGATTGGTCCGAAATCACGCGCATACTTGGCGTTTTTCACAACTAAACGACCTGTTGACGTCATTAATGTACCATTACGAGCAATTCTCGTCGGCAGCACACAATCAAACATATCCACACCGCGGATGGCACCGTCAATCAATGAATCCGGTGAACCTACACCCATCAAGTAACGTGGTTTATCAGTTGGAAGCAGCGGAGTCGTGAACTCAAGCACTCGGTTCATAATATCCTTCGGTTCCCCAACAGAAAGTCCGCCGATTGCGTACCCAGGGAAATCTAATGAAACAAGATCTTTTGCGCTTTGTCTACGCAAATTCTCAAATTCTCCACCTTGTACAATTCCGAATAAACCTTGATCATTTGGACGTTCGTGAGCAGTTAAACAACGTTCTGCCCAGCGTGATGTACGCTCCACTGATTTCAACATATATTCTTCAGTAGCAGGGAATGGCGGACATTCATCAAAAGCCATCATAATATCTGAACCAAGTGCATTTTGAATTTGCATCGCTTTTTCCGGGGATAAAAACAGCTTATCGCCATTAATATGATTACGGAAATGGACGCCTTCTTCTTCAATATTGCGGAACTTACTTAAAGAAAACACCTGAAAACCGCCGGAATCCGTTAAGATTGGACGATCCCAGTTCATAAACTTATGCAGTCCGCCTGCTTCTTGGACGATATCATGACCTGGACGAAGCCAAAGATGATACGTGTTACTTAAAATAATTCCAGCACCCATTTGCTTAAGATCCTCTGGTGACATCGTCTTAACTGTCGCCATCGTTCCTACCGGCATAAATGCAGGTGTATCAAACGAACCGTGCGGTGTATGGACGCGTCCAAGTCTCGCACCCGTTTGTTTACATGTTTTAATAAATTCATAACGAATTGCTGACAAAGCATTCACTCCCTAGCCTCTATATTACTTGATTAGCATTGCATCTCCAAAACTAAAGAACCGATATTTTTCTTTCACAGCTGTTTCATAGGCATGTAACACATGTTCACGGCCTGCAAGCGCACTAATCAGCATGATCAGCGTCGATTTTGGCAGATGAAAATTCGTAATCATGCAGTCAATCCCTTTAAATTCATAGCCTGGGAAAATAAAAATACTTGTCCAGCCGTTTTCTTCCTTAAACACACCATTATTCTGCGCCGCAATTGTTTCAAGCGTACGCGTAGACGTCGTTCCAACCGCGACAATTCTGCCGCCATCTTCCTTCGTCTTATTCAACAGTTCGGCTGTCTCAGCCGTCATTTGATAAAATTCTGCGTGCATATCATGATTATCGATATCGTCCACACTCACCGGACGGAATGTTCCAAGTCCTACATGAAGCGTAATAAACGTCACATTCACACCCATATTACGAATCTCATCTAATAAATGCTGCGTGAAATGAAG